>CAYJHG010000008.1:0-15327 GCA_964369535.1 uncultured Desulfovibrionaceae bacterium | reverse complement strand
TATCGATTTTTATTTCACTAAATTCCGATTTAGCCAAGGTAAGCAAGCTCGAATACCCTGAACCAAAATCGTCTAATTCTGACTTGAACATTTGGTGTATTTTGCGGGCCAATCTCTTGAGCAATAATTCTGCTCGCCCAATAGGTATAACATGCTTGAGGAGACAAATTATCTGCCATGGCAAACATAGACGCCATAACAGCATCCACATACATACAAGGCCGCGTATCAGCATTGGACTTTGCCGGAAGAATAATCTTCATAAAACCCATTTGGCAGCTTTGTAAAATATCTTCTTTGCAAGCTGCATCAAGCTTTAATACGGCCTGATTATTCATAAAACCACCTTTTAAGATCGGTGCATTAAAATTTGCAAAAATTGGAATCCAAAAGACTTTTAAAAAAAGTCTCAGAGTGCTGACAAAGTCAGCACGATCGATAAATCAAGAGTAGGCGCAATTTACTTGCGCCGTTAAACGATTGATTTTCGTGCCTTTCTGCCAAGACAGCTTTGCTGTCTTAGGCGGCGCAAACACCCGCAAGGGGGTTTGTCATCAGACTGAGACTTTAAAAAAAGTCTCGCTTATACATTCACGCCTAAAACCCTCAATCACTATTGTTCAAATTTACTTTTCATATATTCATATGTGTTTTCATAAATGAGCATAAGTTTTTCATAGCGCACATTTTCCCCTTTCATAAGTCTTTCTTCCAACCTATTTGCTTCTGCCCAAAGCATGGGCAGCGAAACAGTGCTGGCTGAATTTTTTATGGAGCGCAGCAAGCGCAACTTATGTTCATGTGTTCCTTCCATAACCGTGGCTCTGTATCTTTCCATTTGTTTTGGGTAAAAGCGTAGCCACATAGAGCAGATAGATTGCAAAAGTTTTTTATCATTTTTGGTATTTGCCAAAGCTTTTTGTGCGTCAAAAAGCTTTGTGGTATTTGTATCTATATTTGTTTGATTCAACAACTTTCCATCTTGGAAAAGTTTATTATTGCGAGTAGATAACGCAAGATTAATAACTTTTAAAATCATATACGGATCTCTTGGTATATTATCGGCAGTGGACACATTAAAAAAGCGCATAACTTCCAAATCTGTTTGGATCATATCTTCAGCAATAATCACTATGGCAACAGGCGTGGCATTTTCACGTTCTAAATAACGTATGCGCGTGGCACAAAAACTGGTATCCATATCAGAAAGCGAGCGCAACAATACCACTGAATAGCCATGTTCAGGATTATCTATCGTTGTTAATATATCATTGCCTTGCCCTACAAGAGTAACATGCACACCTGATTCTTTATATATTTTAAGGACATTTTCCGGAATTGCAGAAATATCACCATTACCAATAATCACAGAAACAGGCTTTTCGGAAGCAACAATGCCTTGAGGTGAGGTTGCATGCCCATGCTCTTTTACCGCACCTTGTGATGCTCCCCCATTAGTGGGCAATGCGCGCATATCTTTTTGTTTATTTTGTATATGCATTGAACTTTGTGGAGTAATTTTTACATCTGCATCATCAATCAACTTCATTTGCCCCACAAGCTTAAAGCAAGCCCCTTCCTTGCTATTGCTTAGCATATGAACCTTGCCGTCCATGAACGCAGCAATTTCATTAACCGGAGTTAAACTGATGATGGGGCGTGATTTTAACCGTTTGTTCCGCTGCATTTTCTTTGAAAAGCTTTGCAAAAGACTTTGTTTATCTGTTACCACATAGCCCACACTTGTATCTTCTATCTCTATAACAAGGTGTATGGGCGTATGATTTAAATCTTTTGCATAAAATCTTGAGGGCATATCCATAACAGAGCGCACGCGCACTTGTATATTGCCTTTTTGCGTATACATGGCAGAAAGTCCAATAAGACGGCTTACGGCTTGACGTAAGTGATAAGCATCGCCTAACAAATGCGTTGGCACCGAAGGTGAAATGTCAAGTTTAAGGCGAACTTTATTTTCATTACATTGAGGCAAAAATAATTGCACACATTGCTCAAAAAGTTCATCGACATTAAATATTTCTTCTTGATATTTCTCGCCGCCTTCACCTGTGCGAATTTTAAAAGATGTATCAAGCAGGTCTCTATTTATATTGTGTAAATTTTGTATAAGCGAAGTCATTTGAGGATTGTCCTCAGCTTGCTTAAGCTCTTTTAATAAAAGATTCATATTGCCAAGAACCAACTCAATTTCTTGACTCATATCTGTTACCACGTTTTGAGCAAGATTTAAGTCATCCCCTTTGTCTTTTTGCCTGCGCCAAATATCAAGCAGCAATACATACAGTAATAACATGGCAAAAACACTGCCAATAACGCTTACTACGCGAACAGTTCTTCTATCATAGCGTTCGGACGACGTAAAAACTTGAGGGTCAATATCTATGGCCAAAGCACCAATGAGTCCATTTTCAGCTATACCGACATGGCAACTCACACAGGACTTTGTGGCAAGTATTGGGCGCACATAATGATACATATTGGAATCAGGGCTTTTTCCAAAAAAATCAACGCTGCCAGCCTCTACGACCTGCATAATTCCCAGATTATCATTGGAATTTGCAAGATTTGCATTATTTAAAGGCGCATTGCTCACAAAGCGCAAATTCACACCGCTATTCACCTTGCTCTCAAGCCTGCGGGCCAAGTCAATGGGCAAAGGCATGCTAAAACTTTGCCCACCTGTACTCACAATACTTGTTTGCATATTGGGATTTTTATTACCACTTACAGCTGTGGGCACAAATACTTTTTGGTTTTCTTCAAACCATGAAAATATCTCACTTACTTGTGCGCCTGTATGTCTGGCATGGCTGCGCATTTCATCAATAATAATTTCATCTACCTGAATAAAATTTGTATATGCATAACCAAGGTACGTGAACCAAGATACAACAACAAAAGTAGCAAAAGGCATATATGTTTTAATATATTTTTTCATAGTCTAATATTCCAAAGATTACACTATCATATTGGAATTGGATTCTATATGATGCACTATTTTCACTTGTGTTAGTGAAGATTTTAATAAATCGACAAATTCCTGCCTTGCCAGAGTTTTATAAAAATGATTTCCTTGAGCTATGTCACAATAAAGTTTTTTAAGAATAATGACATGCCGTTCAGTCTCAACTCCTTCTGCAACCACTTGTATGCCTAGGCGGCGCAACATGGTTATGATACTGGCCACCAAAAAAACTCCATTTTTTGTGCTGAATTTATCATCAAGGAAGGCTTTATCAAGCTTTATGGTGTGCACGCACAAGGTACTTAGCCTGTGCAGAGAAGATACCCCTGAACCAAAGTCATCAATGGCAACCGTGAATCCGGCACGGCATAGCAGCTTGATATTTTTATCAAAAGCATCAGTATCTATAGCCATGGCGCTTTCGGTTATCTCAAATTCTAATTCATGGGGAGCAACATCATAATATTGCGTAATTTCACGTATATGCATATATGTATCGCTGTGCAAAATCGTAAGACCTGAAAGATTCACAGCAAGCGGAGGCAATTTTACACTGTCACGGTTTTCTTTAATAAACTGACATGTTTTTTCAAGCACATGCAAATCGAGCTTGGCAATAAAGGCATTGGTTTCAAAAATAGATATAAAATCATCTGGATACATAGTATCGCCATTTCTTGGCTGCCAACGCACAAGCACTTCTGCCCCACAAATTTGCTCATCATTAAGGCGTATTTTGGGTTGAAAAAACAAAGCAAATTCATCGTTGGCGAGACCATTTTCCATGTTGCGTATAATGTCTTTCTTCATTTGAATAGATTTTTTCATTTCTTCGTCAAAGAATACGGTGGATAAGGCATGCTCTTTTTTGCCCATTTGCCTTGCCGCGTGGCAATAATCAACAATGGTTTCAATGGGCAAAGTCACATCGTCAATAATATAGCATCCCTTAGACATGCTTACGCTATAATTACTCTGTAAAATATTTTCTATCTCATGCACAATGGATAAAGTTTCTACAGAAACTTCTAAAGCTTCCATTAATAATTTAGTTTTACCAAACACAAGAAAAATATCGTCTCTTAATCTGGCAAGGCACTCTGCTTTATAGCCATCGATATATCTTTCATTAAGGTAGTTTGCAAAATATATAAGAACTTCATCACCTTTTTCTCGTCCATAAATTTGATTGAGCAAGGTAAATTTATCTATGTCCACACAAAAAACTATATACTCACCCGGCCAAGCCTTGGATAAAGTGTGTTGCATACTGGCATAGGCACTTTCTTTAGTGCTTATCTTTGTTAAAGAATCTGTGAGGCTAAGCTTATAATACTTTTGTTTTTGCACATATAACCTAAAAAAATGCAGGCCAAGCAACACAAGCAAGACACTTGCCGCTATGCCCAAAAGTCTATCTTTATATTTTTCATACATTCCTATGAATGTGCTTGGAGCATACACCTTACTTTCTGCTTCTAAGATAACTTTTTGTACATCTATGGGATTGAGTTTATCTATAAAAGCGTTAATCACATTAGCAGCTTGTATTGTATATTTTTTGGCAATATAAAATTTTAGAGGCAAAACAAGGGAAGTGGGCACAAGAACATTATTTCTCGTGCCAAGGTTTGCAAAAGCGTATTCAGCTTCTGAGCGAGACAATAACATGGAGTCAATTTTATTATTTTCGTAGGCAGCAAAAAGCTTATCCAAACTGCCATATACTTTCATATCCCAATGCGGAAAATGCTCTTGCACCACTCTATGGTCAAGCACAGCATAATTCAACATGCCAAAAGATTTAACATCAGAACTATCTACATCTTTTTTGCTAAAAAGCACCATGGGAAGATTTGCATAAGGCTTGGAAGCATAAAAATGTTTTTCTCTAAGCGCTTTATGCCCCACCACAGAAAAAAGCATATCAAACTGAGTTATGAGCACGTCACTGTCTGGCTCATAGGGCACAAGTTGATTAGGACTATCGTGCATTTGCTTAAATAACAAATGCACCCCTTGAGTAATGCCGGCAGCATTGCCTTTTTCGTCTTGGTATTGGATGGGATAATGGCCTACAGAATATCCCAATTGGTGTAATTTGCTTGGGTTTTCTATAATCGTTACTTCTTCGGCGCTGAGTTCATGGTGCAGGCTTTTAACACTTTTGCTAATATACTTACTGTTTATGGCGCGCAGAGCCTTGGCATCAAATTTTTCTGCTTCAGCCAAAGCTTTATCAATAATATTTAATAAATGTGCATCCTTAGGCAGTGCTGCAAAATAAAAATCTTGCTGCCCCACACGCATAACAATCTGTTTACCTTTAATAAAATACAAGGAATTGGTTAAATGGAATTCTGCATCACTGCGCACATATTCTTCATAGCTCGTATACATGCGATAATTCATGCTTATATTATTTTCAACAAAATATTCTTCTAGCATAGCTTTTTCCATACTATTTCCGGAAAAAACTGCAATATCTTTACCATTTAAAGATTGAACATCACCATAGAATATTTCTTTATGTTCATCAGTTGCTATGTATAAACTTACTTGCGCAGCAGGATTTTCTGCAAATTTAAGCCGAAACATGCGCTCAGGAGACTTCACAAATAAGCCAATAATATTCGCTTCACCCGACTCAAGAAGCTGCATGGCCAATTGAGGCTCAAAAGAAGCAGGAATAAGACTCCATGTATTATCAAAATATTTTGACAATATGTGCATGCGCGCCGCTAAATGCGCTTCGGGCGTGTAGCTATCGTCTAAAGAATCTTGTTTAGGCAGGTAAGCTATACGTAATTCAGGAAGATTTTGGTCAGAATTTGCAAAAGAAGCCTCAGCAGAACTCAAAACACAGACAAGAACTAGCGGTACAAATAAATACTTTATAAAAAGCAAGAATTTTCTTGAACACTTTAAGGCTTTCATCTTAACTCCATAAGGCAAAACTATGTTCTCTTAAACCATATAATGCATTACTCATCAGTACTATGGGCAGTTATAATGCAATACTCCTTTGATCATAATTTTTAAAGAAATAGGATTTATAAAAAAACACAGGACACTGCACCTAGCAAGAGGCAGAGAATCGAGGCGAAACCAAGGAACCATTGATGCAAGAGAAGGCAAGCTAAAAACAAAGAAGCTAATAAGCTTTGTTGGAAGCAAGAACATGCGTACACTATGCTGAAACAAAAACTTCATTTTACCCCACCCATAAAACATATCTTGTCAGCTATTTACATTTTTTATGAAAAAAATGCAAAAACCACTGCAGTGGCATTACCGCACGCTATTAAAAGGGAGTTAGGAGGTCGCTAGGAAGTTGGACAAGTGTAATGTTGAAAAACTCTCCAATAAAATACGTTCGTCCACAAATACCACTAAAAATTTGCAGAGTCAATATTCATCCCAAATTACTTTTTTATAAGTCTCTTTTAGGGCTTCGATAGACAGATATTTGCTTTGCTTTCATCATATTACAAGTTTCGCAACCACAAAAAAGGCTTACTTTGACGCGTAAGCCTTTATGAGTATATTTATCAAAATTTCTATATTACAAATGAAGAAATCTCTCCATAACCGCTTGCATGTCTTCTTTTGCCATGCGCATTAATTTTTCCATGCGTATGGGGGCGTCTTCTTTAGCAGTGGCATTTTTTAAGCAAGCACCGCCGGCTAACGCTATTTCTGTGTTCACATTAATTTTTGCCACACCGCTTGCAATGGCTTTGTGCAATTGTTCTTCTGGGATACCAGAACAACCGTGCAAAACTAAAGGAATGTTCACAGCGGCATAAATAGCCTTTATGCGTTCTATATCAAGATTAGGCTCGCCCTTATATAATCCGTGCATATTGCCCACAGAAACAGCCAAAGAATCTACCTGCGAAGCTTGCACATAGCGCAATGCGTCAGCAACGCCAGTAAATTGCGCTTTTTCCGGCGCCTCGCCGCTGCCGTCTTCTTCATTCAATCCACCAAGCTCCCCTTCTACCGTAACCCCACGAGCATGCGCAAAATCACATACCTTGCGCGTGGCGGCGGCATTTTCTTCCAAAGGCAAGCGCGAACCGTCAAACATCACCGAAGTAAAGCCGGCTTCAATGGCCGCAAAAATCGTGTCCACATTTTTGCAATGGTCAAGGTGCAAAACTGCATCAAAGGGAAAATCTTTGCATAAGCTCTGAGTTATGGCCACTATGGTTTCTAGGGAAACACTTTCAAGATAACTTTCGCCAAGGGCTACCATAATGGGCGTTTTTACCTTACAAGCCGCTCCAAAAGCAGCTTGTAAGGTTTCAAGATTATAGATATTAAAAGCGGCTATGCATGTATTATTGGCTCTAGCTTGAGCTAAAAGTGCAGCACTGTTTACTAGCATAATATACCTCTATTTCGCAGCCAATATTTCCACAACTTCACGCAAAGTAGAAATTTCGCCCACATTACCAGGAAAAATCACATAGGGCATATACGGGAATTTGCTATCGCTGCCCGTTTTCCACACAGGAATACCGGGTTTTATCTGCCCCATAACTTCTGCTTGTTTCACCTGCAAAGCCTTGGTGCCCACATCACTTGAAGTTATACCACCCTTGGCCACAATAAAGCTTGGCTTTACCGTAAGCTTGCCAATAATACTGGTAACGGCTTCAGAAATACGCACAGATGCCGACAAAATTACGTCTTTATCTGCTGTGGGCGGTATATACAGATCGCGAGAAGTAAACACCACCACGCTCTTGCCCTTGGCAATATTTTCTTCTGCCAGCTGTACAATGCGCGCCACCTCATGTTCAAGGCCGCCTTCTTCTGCCACACGCGCGGCTTTGAATTCTATAAATTCCAAGGGAGTTGCAGCATTGTACAGGTCATTGAGCTGGTCAGTGCTTTTTTTAATATGCGAGCCCACCACCACAATACCGCCATTGGCATTGCCGGCTTCAATGAGATCTTTGGCCGTGAGCAAGGGCTTATTGCTAATACCCCCAAGAATTTTGGGGATGGCAGCGGCGCTGCGGAACAAAAAAGTATGCCCCTTTTCCACTGCACGGCAAAAGGCCACAGAAAAGGCCATAATGTCCACATAATCAATGGCATTCACAATGATTTTCCCAAAACCGGTGGCGCTCAAAAGAGCTTTTTCGATGGCGTCATAATCAAGAGCGCGCAACATTTCAAGACTTATGCATACCACACCGTCAGCCGGATAACGCCCCTTGCTTTTTTCTTCGCACCATGCAGGCAATAAAGAAGACACATAGCCAAAGGTTTTATCCTTGGCAAATTCCGTTTGCCCTGCCGGCACAAGTTCTTCGCCTTCGCGCACATAGTGGGTATTATTTAGCGTAAATCGACCGCCTTCTTTAAAGAAAGGGCAAATGATTTCGCCGTCAAATTCCATGCCCAATTCACGCTCTAAGGCACTGCGCAACACGTCGGTTTCTAAAGGATAATGACCGCGTAAGGTGGAGTCGCCCCGGCTGATAACAATAAAATCCTTGCCTGTTTTTTTAGAAACGGCAGCAAGATTTTTGGCTATTTCTTCGTGAGCTTCTTCCGTTTGGGCGGCGGTAAAACCACGCGAGTTGGTCAGCACAAAAAACATGCTTTCCGGCGCATTAAAGGCTTTTTCAAGGCTTGAAATTTGCCAATCGGTGTATACAGAAATGCCGTGCACGGTCTGCACTCCGGTGGGGTCGTCATCTAAAACCACAATTTTTTTATGTAAGCCTTTGAGCAAATCAGCCAAAAGCACATGTACCGCGTTTTCATCAACGTCCGGAAAGCTGTGTAAGGCATTTATGCCTGTTCTGACAGAATTTGGCACAATATTCTCCTATTTTTCCTTAACTTCAACGCCGGCAAGTTTTTCAAAATATTGCACATAGCCGCCGTGGTCATCGTTAAAATGCCCTGCAACTTTAAGCGCTTGCTGTATTTCAAAAAGTTGGCTGCTCATGGGCACAGGCACATCAATGGCATGGGCAGTATCGAGCACATTTTTCATATCTTTGTGATTAATGGCAATGGTGCCGCCCGGCTTAAAATTACGCTTCACAATCATGGGAATTTTTGCTTCCAAAACCGCACTGCCGGCAAGGCCGCCGCGTATGGCTTCAAACACTTTTACCGGATCTGCGCCGGCCTTGGCAGCAAGCACAAAACCTTCAGACACAGCAGCAATGGTTAAGTTTACAATAACTTGGTTGGTAAGCTTGGTTATGCACCCACTGCCCACAGGACCCACCAAAACAGCAGAAGCGCCCATATGCATAAAATACGGATACGCTTTTTGGAAATCTTCTTCGCTACCGCCCACCATAAAAGAAAGGGTTCCGTCAATGGCTTTGGGCTCGCCACCGCTTACAGGAGCGTCCAAAAAGCCTGCACCCTTGGCAGCCAATTTTTCTGCACAAAGTTGCGCTTCGCCGGGAGTCACAGAGCTAGAATCCACCACAACAGCGCCTTTTTTAATGGTGGACGCCACACCATTTTCGCCAAAAAGCACGGCCTGCACAATGGGGCCATTGGGCAAAATAGTATAAATAACATCACATGTAGCGCCTATTTCTGCATTGCTAGCTCGCTTGGCGCCAAGTTCTTCAAGCTCAGCCATGGCTGGTTCGCTCAAATCGCTGACAAAAAGACTAACTCCGGCTTTACGCAAATTCTTAGCCATGGGCTTGCCCATAATGCCAAGCCCAATAAATCCTATATTCATGACAGTCTCCTTGTTATATTAGTGTACTATAAAATCTCTGCGCAATTCATTATACAAAACTTTGCATTATATTATTTATGAATTTATTGCAGATTTATCCACTCACAATCGCTTGGATAGCATGTGAAGACCTATCAAAGATATATCCACAAGGCAAGCGGCATAAGTCAAAAAACTTTTGCATAATTGCACCAATCACCACGAAGCGTATTTCATATTACATTGTAATATAAATGCAAAATAAAAAAACATTTACTGCCCCACAAATAAATTTGCCAAAAATTATGACCTCGCGTAGTTTATGTTCACACATAAAGTCGCACAATGCCGATAATAATAGGATGAGGTAGGCCATGACACAAGGAATACACAGTGCTCTTCCCATAGATAACGATGTACAAGAAACTTTAGACACAGAACAAAAAAGCACGCCAGATCACAGCTTGCATGCTATTATTCACGAAGCCCCCCCAGACACAGGAACCATTACAGCACCGGTTCACCCTGTGGACATTGATCGTGCTCAAGGCATTGCGCAAGAAAATCCGCAACTTGTTCAGCATTTAAACGAACATACCCAATTTGCGGCACAAAGACTGGCAGAATTTAATGCCAGAATTGAAAAACTCCACGTTACCCAAGCCAATGCAACTCAAGCCACAGGTGCTGCCGAACCTAGCGGAGCCGAAACCATAGAAGTTGACCAAAAAACCTTTAATTTCTTGCATCTTGTACATGACTATATAGAAACGCCCTTGCCTGCCGAGCAAAAAACCTTGCAAAATCTTTGGGATCGCTTGCAAAATATTTTACAGTTAGAAGTGGACTTGCCCGAAGACCCGCGCTTTGATGTTATCCAAGAGCACATTATGCTCGCCAAGCTCAACATTATGGACGACATACTTGAGCATGAACATGTGAACAATCTTTCTACAGCTGTTAAAAGCTTAGAAAATGTGAATTTTAATGACTTTGTGAGCAGGCTCGATGCTCATGTGCGCGTGGCTTGGACCAATAGCCATGAAGTGCAAAATAATCCTGCCATTATTAGCCTCAAACAAGATTTACAAGATAAAGTGGGCAAATTGTTTTTACGCTTTATCCCTCAAGATTTACGGCCTGAAAGCCTGAGCAACGAAGACATGCACACTCTGGTCAATCTAAAAGGTCTTACGGCGCGCAATATAGGAGGCATCTACGGCATTTGCATGGAACACAACATCCCCATTAAAGAAGCCATCACTGCCTTAAGCATGGCTGCTAAAGGTCTGCAAAGTATGCAAAGTTCCATCAATGCGCAAAATGCTGAACAATATAGCATAGAAAGCCTCAATACCTACTTGAGCGCCCTTTTTGAAACCGGCGACAAACAAGAAAGCTATGAAAGCAAATTGCAATATGTGGATGCTATTTTTCAGCATATCTATCCCAGCGAGCAAAGCTTTGCCCTAGAATTAAAAAGAGCCCTCATGCCCGCTGACAGCCATGTGAGTCAAGAAGCCTTGCTGGCACAGCACAAACTCACCTTGGCCATGCAAGACCTCATGCGCGAAGTGAATAATACAGGCATTGGCGCCAATCTTAAAACGCGTCACAATGCCATACAGCATGCCATAGGCATGACCGGCGGCAGGCCATCGCTCATGTTGACACCGCAAATTGTGGCGAAATTGACCGAAAATAAAAATCATACTCTGGCTTTTCGCTTGTCCAACATAGCCCTTTTGCAAATGAAGGCGCATCAAGGCGGCGCCCTGCTTCCTTCTGAAGACCCCAAAAGCCCCTTACAATTACAAGGCGAGCCCACTTGGAAAAATTATATATCATGGTGCACATATCTTGGGCTTTCGCGCGAAGCAGAAAATTTGCAATCACAATTACTCAAAGAATTGCCGGGTGGTGAAGCACAGCGTCAAGGGCATATGATAACCCTTGAAAAAGCAGAAAGTTTTTTTCTTAAAGGCTTGGAAGGAACAAAAGACCTTGAACGTGTAAACAAAAAAATTATTGGAGGCAGCGCCCCCTTTAAATCCACAAAAAATCCCATTATGGCCGTGCACGACCCTGTGGTTATGGCAAGACAAGCCTTGCGCCATGCCACCTTTGCCCATATGCCCGAAGCCCAAAGCAAAACCATACAAAATATTCAAGAAGACAAAAGCCGTTCTTTAAGTGGTAGCATCAAAAGGCAAGCGCAAAGAGTGTGGGAACAGCACGCTCCCATAGAAATCCCCCCCATGAATTTTGACCCCATGCCCGAAGGCATGAATGCCCAAGTGCGCGCAAGCCATTATGCTTCAGCAAAAATCAACCAAGAGCAAAGTGACTTTTTGCAGGTGCGCGCCAGAATTGCCGACGAAGACGCCAAAACCTCTGCGCAACAAGCACGTCGTAGCGACTTAAGTTTTTTTGCGCCGCATTTGAGCAGAAATCGCCAATCGGCCAGCTTAGCTGTTATCCAAGCACATCAAGCCCTGCAAGACTTTAAGACTGACACCAGCGAAGATCGCAGTGCCACAAAATTTATTTTGCGAGAAGCGCTTACCTCTTTAGAGCATCTTGACCATAAAAGCCTTAAAACTGTCAAAGGAGACACTATCCTTGGGGGCTTTGTGGAAGCCTATCTAGACAATGAAAGCGAAGAAAATCTTAATCATATAGAAGAATTATTACAAATAGCATTACCAACAGCCCAAACCATGCGCCATTATGCAGCTTATGACGACCTAAATCCACACAGCCACAGCATGGCATCTACCGTCCTGCGTGCCGCTAAAAATTCTTTAAGTCGCCGCGCCCACGCCATGCATAACTTTGCTTCCATAACGTCGCGCCGCTTAAGCAAAGCCATTTGGTCTGCCATGAGCTATACCTACAGCAACCCCAGAACACAAATGACCGAAAATCTTGTGCGTATGTCTTTGTTGCGCAATTTTGTGGACGCAAATCCCGAACCGGCCAGCGCCTTTAAGCTTACAAATGCGCAAAGCAGGCAAGATGTTATGAACACTCTAGCTCAATGGGGCTTAAATATAGAAGACCCAGAGGTGCAATATATTGCCGGGCGAGCCATGCTTGACTATACCAACCCTGACAGCACGCTTAATATAGAAAAAATCAGCGCCGACTCCATAGAATTTGCCAAGGAAAAACTGCCCGAAAAAGCTGAAAAAAAGCAAGGTTCCGCCGTCACCAAAGCCTCATGGGAACACTTGCAAGAAAACACCCATATTGCCAACCAAGAAGGCATTGGCGCCATGCTCCGCACCCTAAGCACCAAGGGTGGCTCCTATATACTCAGTGACAAAAAAGGTTTTACATTTGACACATCTGCCATCCATATTATTAAACCTTCACCCATGGGTATTAGCCGTGTTTTACCCACCAATGTTAAATTTGAAACCATGCGCGATAAAAGTCTGGCTGTAAGTAGAATGGGCGATTCTTATCAAGTTATTTTAAAAAATAAACACGGTATTGACTTTAGCGCTTCCCACACCCACGGTGCAGGCCCTGCCAAAGCCATAGTAGGTGTTGGAGCTTCGGGGCAACGCGCATCGGGTCTTGCCCTCACATTTCACGATGCACAAAGTTGTGAGGCTTTTTTAAAAAAAATCACCGATAGTCATAATGACCAAGAAGCCTATACCGATGTGCATAAGCTAGATACTCTCTTAGGCGACGCCGCAGAAATAAATTTCCTTAACGAAAAAGGGGCATCTTTGTCATTTATGACATCTTTTGCTTATTTTGGCCTGTCTGTTCCCTTAGCCCGCAGTTCTCTTACCTACGGGCTTAATGCCACGGTCAGCGTTAATGGCAGAGTAGAAAAAAGCCACCACAAAAACAGCCAAGGCGAAGTGGCAAGCTTTAAGCGCCAAATCGCCGTGGCCGTCAGAGCCGGCGGAGCAGAAAGCAAGGGACGCACCAGAACCATAGGAGAAGGGCATGATATTACCACAGCCAAATCTCGGGGAAGACTTGCCGTAGGCGGCCAAGTCGGCATTAATATAAGCCAAACATTTAATGTGCATACAAAAAATCACAGCCTCACATCGCGCACCAGCATGGAAATGGAATTTCCCAATTCCTTTTTAGCTGTGGACTATATTATACCCAAGGAAGTACGCACCATGATTGATGCAGACACAAACCTTGCTCTGCAATTTTACGCTTTGCAAAACCCACCACCTACCAGCTGGAGAGTGCGCTTTGCATTAAAAAGCGATGTGCTTGCCAAGGCTGAAGGACTTGTTCTGGAAGCACGCAGTACCCTTGACCCTGAAAAATCTAAAAAATTGAGCAATGAGGTATATGCCTTGCTTGCCGATGAAAAGTCTTATACACCGCAAAGCCTTATAGCCATAGGGGTTGACAATAAAGCCGTTAGTAACGATGATATGGGTCTTGGACCTGTGCTTTGGCTCAATAGCGAAGCGGCAAGCAGGGTGACTATGCGCACCATGACCTTATCAGAATAGCTTTTCAATATATATTAAAAGGACGCTATGCTTAAAAAAAATACCCTACAATTACTGCAAGAAATTGGTGTGCAATCTGCAAGTCAAAACACGCTCAAGTATGTTTATGGAGGCGTAGAAATACACCTTGAAGGGGACAGGGAAGGTAAGGGTCTGTATCTTTTTTATTGCGTTGGCAACTGGCCGGCACAACCTTCAACCACTTTTACCCAAAATATACTCAATGCCAATTTACTGGGCATGGGCACAAAGGGCGGGCACCTTGGCCTGTATAAAGAACAAAAAACGCTTATATATTCTTTGCGCTTAGACACAGAGAATTTGAACGAACATGTTCTTCAAAATTCCCTGCAAACCTTTGCGGTTACTGCCCTTGACCTTGTACAAAAAGTCCAAGAGTGGAGCAAAAATTCAAGCCACAGCGATACAAAATTACAGGACATTCCTTTTCCATTACAAGCTTTGCGCGTATAAAAAATAAACAATGTAAGGAGACATTCATGAAAGAAGTTATCAGCACAGACAAAGCTCCGGGCGCCATTGGCCCCTATAGCCAAGCCATAAACTTGGGCAATATGCTTTTTGCCTCAGGCCAAGTGCCCTTAGACCCGGCCACGGGCAAAGTGGTGGAAGGCGATGCCAAAGCCCAAGCTGTGCAATGCTGCAAAAATGTACAGCATATTTTGGAAGCGGCCGGATATTCTCTGCAAGACGTAGTAAAGACAACTGTTTTTATCACAGATATGGACAATTTTCCCTTGGTGAACGAAGCGTATAAGCAATATTTTACCGAACCCTACCCCGCCAGATCTTGTGTGGCGGTGAGGGCTCTTCCCCTTGGAGTGTTGGTTGAAATAGAAGTTATTGCTGCCAAGTAAAAATCTATCACATTACATAAAAAATTTAAGGGCATAGTTAAAAAACTATGCCCTTTTATAATATCCAGCAATTTTCTTTATTTCATAAAAGCCATAATAGCCACAAGCAAAGCAGATTGAGCCAGCATTGCCCCCACAAACCATTTTATAAGCTCATGCTTCACAGCAACAATTTCCGCTTTTACCTCGTAAATATTCTCTTTTGTGGAAAATTGCTGTGTGCTCACAATTTCTTGTAAGGCTTTA
>CAYJHG010000007.1:0-15698 GCA_964369535.1 uncultured Desulfovibrionaceae bacterium | reverse complement strand
GCTATATAGGGAAGGACAACTGTCCTTCCCTCAGTTTGATGACAAACCCCCTTCTAGGAGTTTGCGCCACCTAAGACAGTAAAACTGTCTTGGTGGAAAGGCACGAAAATCAGTCATTTAACGGGCAAGCAAAGCTCGCCCTATTCCTGATTTATCGGTTCGTGCTGACTTTGTCAGCACTCTGAGGGAAGGACAACTGTCCTTCCCTTTTTTTCAACAATTCCTATTCAGACATCAAAAACTTCTACACAATTCATTATGCGAATTTTTTTGGAACGTTGACGTCAGTCAATGCGACAAAAAAACAACCGCATAACAACATAACAACACACGACATTTTCTTTTTTGTTTATTATTTTTTAACAACACTTGACAGCATCACATATGCAAGCTAGGCTGATACACGATTTAGTTTTTATAAATTTCAAGAGGCATAAAGTGTTTAAGTTTTTACAGAGATTTACGCTTATTACGATGTTTTTCCTTTGTTTTTCTCAAGGAACATCTTTTGCCGCACCTGCTCCAGTCTTAGGTAAACAAGAAATAAAAATAGGTTACTATACCGGAGCAGTTAACAATTTATACGCCCATCCTGCTTCAAAACAGGGATATTTTCATGTCTTCAAAGAAATTGAAAATATCTCTAACTATGAATTCAATTTTGAATATTACACCAAAGAACATGGCTTGGAAGCATTAGAAAAAGGCCAAATCGACCTATTTGGCCCTGTGCATGTAACAGATGAAATAAAAAGAAAATTTGTGAGCATGCAAGAGCCTGCAGAACGTCCACACATTTCTCTTGTTTTTGATAGCAATAATAATGTTTTTTATGATGCCCCTGAAGATATTAACGGCAAGACCATAGCCACATATTACGACAATTCTTATAATCACCTACTAGATGAATATCTAAGAAAAAACAACATAACGGCTCAATATATTTACGGAAACGCCTCTGACTACCATACATTAAAAGCGGATTTTTATCTAGTTTCCAATAGAAATAGAAATTTTAGCGGTTTTTTAAGCGCCTACAATTTCACAGTTGATAAACTCTTTTTTATAGCCAAGCGCATCGACACTTCTCTTATAAAAGCTCTTGATGTTTATTTTGACCGCGCCATCACTGTCAATGGTCAATTATTAGAAAAATTATATTTGCGTCACCTTAAAAGCCCTACCACAAGACGCTATTTGACCAAGTCAGAAATGCAAAAATTGCGAGCCACCATATTTAGCGTAGGTTATACCACCGACCATAGACCTATACAATTTACTAATAGTGAACACAAGCCAGACGGCATTAGTATTGATATTATGAACCTTTTAGCCCAAAAGTACGGCTTTAAGGTTGATTATCACGGCTATGACTCTGAAGAACCGGGACAACGAAGAGATTATGATATTTTGCTTTCTTCGCAAGATGTTTTTGATAATGTAGACGATTTGTATATTGGCACTGACACCTACCTTGAATTACCTTTGATACTTTTTACCAGTAAAGACGGTGTACACAAACTCAACGACAAAAAAAACCCCTTAAAAATAGGAATTTACAACTATATCGGTTTTGACAAACAAAAAATATATGACATATATCCAAATGCCACTGTTATCAATTTTAATAAACTAAGCGATGCCGTTGCAGCCTATTTTACAGGTAAGCTTGATGCCGGCCTTTTCACAACCACAGGGGCTGAATATGTAACCTCTCTTGTGGGCAAAGAAAATTTCAGCATGATTGGCACAGACCTTGTTTTACCCTTGCGTTTTTATATTTCAAAAAAATTACCCTATGAATATGTGGAAATTTTTAACCTTCTTTTAGACCACGTTGATCATAGTCAATTTAATATCATAGTTACAGAGCAGTCTGTTGCTTTTACTCCAGATTACTCTTGGTATAAGCTATTTATGGAATATAAAAACATTATTGTACTGTTTTTATTGTCATTTACTTCATGCGTCATTTTATATTTTTTCAATTCTGCCCATAAAAAAAGAGAAGCCATACTTAAAGCGATTAATTTTGACGAATTAACCGGCTTATCCTCCATGTATTACTTCAATAAACAAGTACAATCACAATTAGACACTGCTGCAGAAAACGAATTTGAAATAATTTCTTTAGATGTTGACCACTTTAACCTTATCAGTAAATTATATGGCTATAATGTCAGCAGAGATATAATTATTGGCATGGCCAATGGGCTTAAAAATGCGTATAAAAACTCAAGAGCCAGCGTACTATGTCGTATCAATGCTGAATGCTTTGTTATTTTTTACAAAGCAGGAACAGCTGAAAAAATCGAAACTATTTGTAATAAATACATTTTACCTGAAATACGCAAAGTATTAGGCGAAAGATTCTTTTTAAGCTTTTCTGTGGGTGTTTGTACCATTACTTCTCCCGGCGAATCCATTTTTATGCACATGGATCGCGCTAATATTGCACGTTTAAAAGGAAAAAGCCTGCATAAGCATACCTATCACTATTTTGACGACAGCATGCAGCGCTTGTATGAAAAGCAAACGCGTATTGTTTCCAGAATGGAACAAGCCATTCGTGATAAAGAATTTTATTTACAATATCAGCCAAAAGTTGATTTAAAAACGCTTAAAGTGCATGGGGCTGAGGCTTTGGTCAGATGGCTCCCAAGCGACGGAACAAATATTTATCCTGATGAATTTATTCCTATTTTTGAGTCTAACGGTTTTATTGAAACCTTAGACTTATATGTGTTTGAAAGTGTATGCCAATTGCTTACTAAGCATATTGATAAAATGTATTTTCCTGTTATTTCTGTAAACCTTTCTACTTATACACTTAAAAATCCTCACACACCTATACATTTAAAGATTTTACTACAAAAATATCAAATTTCACCTAAACATATTGAGCTTGAAATTACCGAAAGTGCTTTGATTGACGACGCCAGCCTTTTATTAGACCAAGTAGAAAGCCTTAAGCAATTGGGTTTCACCGTGTCACTTGACGATTTTGGTTCCGGTGTATCAACATTAAATCGATTAGCTTCAATTAATGTTGATACGGTAAAATTGGATAAGCTCTTCTTGCACTTTAATATTAATGACAAAAAAGGTTCAATAGTTGTGGAAAATGTTATTCGCTTGAGTAAAGAACTTAATATGCAAGTTGTTTGTGAGGGCGTTGAAATTGTTGAACAAGCTATATGGCTTAAGCAAATGCATTGTGATTTGGTTCAGGGATATTATTTTGACAAACCGCTCCCTGAAGATGTTTTCTTGCGCATTATAGCTGAAGACAAAACCTATTCTTTGGCTGTCAATGAAGAGCCCAAACATGAAAGTTCTTTAGACGCCATCAACGTGGATCCTCCGTCCAATAAATCCCAATAGGACAGTAGCTATGTATATTATAACCGGTGGCGCAGGCTTTATGGGCAGTGCACTCATCTGGGAATTGAATAAAGCAGGCATTGAAAATATTCTTGTGGTTGACAATTTGGCAACTTCAGAAAAATGGAAAAACCTCGTTACCTTACGCTACACAGATTATATACATCGCGACACATTCATTGAATCAGTGCGCAAACATTCTCTGAACTATTATGCTTCTAATATTCAAGGCATTGTTCACCTTGGGGCTTGTTCTTCCACCACAGAGAAAGACGCAGACTTTCTCATGGCCAATAATTTCCATTACAGCCGTGATCTTTGCAGCAATGCACTGCAGTATGGCATTCGCTACATTCAAGCTTCTTCTGCCGCAACCTATGGTGATGGTAGCCTAGGATTTGAAGACAATACCAATGATTTACTAACATTGCGACCGCTTAACATGTATGGTTATTCCAAACACCTTTTTGACCTATGGTTGCAAAGAAATTCTTTGCTACATAAAGTGGCCAGTCTCAAATTTTTTAACGTTTATGGGCCCAATGAATACCATAAAGATTCTATGCGCAGCGTCGTTTGTAAAGCTTATGGTGAAATACTAGAAAATCAATGCTTAAAATTGTTTAAATCTAACACCCCCCAATACAATCATGGGGGTCAAATGCGTGATTTTGTGTATATTAAAGATTGTACGCGTATCATGTTCTGGTTGCTTACCAATTCCCATGCTAACGGTATTTTTAATGTGGGAACGGGTATTGCTCGCACTTGGAATGACCTAGCTTTGGCTATTTTTTCAAGCATGAACATAAAACAAAACATTCAGTATATAGACATGCCTGAGCTATTGTTAGGTAAGTATCAAAACTATACCGAAGCCTGTATGGATAAATTGCTTGCCACAGGCTGCCCCCCTTGCCAGTACAGCATAGAAGAAGGCGTTAAGGATTATGTGCAAAATTATTTGCAACACCATGCCTACTTAACACCTTAACCAACCAAATATACAAAAGAAAAAGGCCGTATTTCCAGCACAGAAATACGGCCCTGTTTAGCTTGTTAGCCGGAGAGGCGTGGCTAAAAGCAATTTATGGAAGGTGTGGAGGTTACCTTAAGCACAATGTACCTCTTCATTTACCGCAAATATATTTTTAATCTGCCTGCCTACGAATGAAGGCCGGCATTTCAAAGTCATTTTCATCAAAAACAAATTCATCTGCACCGGGATTATAACTACTTGGTTGTGAAAGCCCAAGCACTTCTCTTTTACGCATATAAGGCGGCACTTCGCTTTTGCCGTCATACCAGCTTTCAACCTGGCCACGGCGTGACGCGTTTTGCACGCTGGCTTGTGGTTGTGGTGCTCTCATTTCATGTTCACGAGGCATGGCTTGTGCGCTTTGTGTTTGCACAGCCGAAAGCAAAGTTTGCTGTTGTGGAGGTGCTACGTTTTGCACAGGCTGCTGTTGACGGAATTGACCTTGGGCCATACCCACAGCGCCTGAAGGTTGACGGAAATTTGTTACAGAAGAATTTGTAGGTCCTTCTGGAGCTTGCATACGATCCACAGCTTCAATACCTGTGGCAACAACTGTTATGCGCAATTCTTCGCCGGCATTTTCATCAAAGACCACACCAAAAATAATATTGGCCTCAGGATGCGCGGCTTCGCTGATAATTTCGCCAATTTCTTGAACTTCATCACCTGAAATGTCACACGTTGCTGATATATTATAAAGCACAGCCTTGGCACCGTCTAAGGAAACATCTTCTAACAAGGGGCTCATGATAGCGCGCTGAGCAGCATCGCGAGCGCGATTTTCACCAGAAGCAACACCTGTACCCATAAGGGCAAGGCCAGATTCAGCCATAACGGTGCTGACATCAGCAAAGTCAAGGTTAATCATGCCTTCTTCCATGATAACATCTGAAATACCCTTCACGGCATAATACAGAACATCATTGGCTTTTTTAAGCATTTCGGTGAAAGGTGCTTTTTTAGGAGCAAAAACCAAGAGGCGATCATTGGGTATGGTAATAAGGCAATCCACATGCTGACGCAATTCTTGCAGGCCGGTTTCGGCCGCATTTTTGCGTTTATTGCCTTCAAAGGCAAAAGGCTTTGTCACAACACCCACGGTAAGTGCGCCAAGTTCTTTGGCTGTTTGAGCAATGATGGGAGCAGCTCCAGTGCCTGTGCCACCACCCATGCCGGCTGTCACAAAAACCATGTCTGCATCGCCAATGGCTTCACGAATGGCGGCCACACTTTCTATGGCAGCTTCTTTGCCGCGCGCAGGATTGGCACCAGCTCCAAGTCCACGGGTAAGCTGTTCTCCGAGCTGAATTTTTTGAGTTGCACTACTTTTATTCAAGGCTTGTACATCTGTATTTGCGCAAATAAAACTTACGCCGCGTAATCCAGAATTGATCATGTGCTGTACAGCATTACCACCGCCACCACCAACACCGATAACTTTAATTTTTGCGTTGCCAAGCATCGAATCTTCGTATCCAAATAGTTCCATATGCCTCTCTCCTCTCGCTTAAACATCCTCAGTTTAAGATATGTCCTTAAACCACATTTTCATTTTACCAAACACATTCTCAAACAATGAACTTTCGTTACTAGTAAAAGTCCGCGGACCTTGACTTTCTTTTTCTGCACCATAGCGCAATAAGCCAACTGCAGTGGCAAATTTTGGACTATTTACCACATCCTTTAAACCGCCCACCTGACGTGGATAGCCGATACGTGTAGGAAGATTAAAAATTTGTTCACCAAGTTCCTGACACCCTTCAACTAGTGCTGTTCCACCTGTAAGAACCACCCCTGCCCCAATAAGATCTTTATATCCTGAACGAATAAGCGTTTGATCTACAAGATATAAAATCTCTTCCATCCGCGGCTCACAAATTTCTGCCAACAATTGTCTGGACAAACGCCTTGCGTCACGCCCACCAACACTTGGCACTTCTATAAATTCATCATGCCGCACCAAATCGGTCAAAGCGCAACCGTATTTGGTTTTAATTTTTTCTGCTGCCGCCATG
The DNA here is from genome assembly GCA_964369535.1 of uncultured Desulfovibrionaceae bacterium. Lineage (GTDB taxonomy): Bacteria > Desulfobacterota > Desulfovibrionia > Desulfovibrionales > Desulfovibrionaceae > CAYJAD01. The sequence goes on along the minus strand of CAYJHG010000007.1, from coordinate 9,260 downwards.
GAAGTGCGTAAACCAAATGCAATATCATTGGTTAAGTTTTGCCCACCAAGGGCAAGCACTGCTGTATGTTTTATGGCGTCGTTGGCAAAAATTGCTATATCTGTGGTTCCGCCGCCCAAATCAACCAAGGCCACGCCAATTTCACGTTCTTCTTCTGTAAGAACAGCCTTGGCAGAGGCAAGAGATTCCAACGCAATATCAGCAACTTCAAGGCCACTTCTATCGCATGAGCGAACAATATTTTGGGCTGATGACACAGCTCCTGTCACTATATGCACCTTTACTTCAAGGCGAACACCGGCCATACCAAGGGGGTCTGCTATGCCGCGTTGTTCATCAAGCACATACTCTTGCGGCAAAATGTGTATAACTTCCCTATCTGCAGGAATGGCCACAGCTCTTGCCGCATCAAGGGCGCGATCAACATCTCTTGGTTCAACTTCTCCACCCTTAACCGCAATAACACCATGACTGTTTATGCCCATTATATGACTGCCGGCTATGCCCACATATACTGCACGTATTTCACAACCGGCCATAAGCTCTGCTTCGTCAATGGCTTTGCGCACGCATTGCACCGTCTGCTCAATATTCACCACAACGCCCTTGCGCAAACCGGTAGACGGACAAGTGCCAATACCAACTATATCTATATTGCCATCTTCTGCGAGTTCACCAACCACAGCACATATCTTGGTGGTGCCTATGTCTAATCCAACTAACAGTTCAGATTTACTCATACCTAACTCCCAGAAAATACCATCAATTCACATGTATTATGTAGGTGCTTTGCTTACAAAAACACCTATTCTTTATAAACTTTTTATAACCCACACATTGCCATCATACGCGCGCACTTCACGCACAGCGGCCAGTTCTTTTCTTCTGGCCAAGTCTCCAATGGTTATGGACAATCGCTGCAAGTTTTTCTTCCAATTATCAAGCGCTATGCACAAAAGTATTTCTCTGTCATCCAAATAGAGCTCAACACCTTTTGCTTGACTCAAACGCAAAGCCGATATGGCACCAAACTCCACTGGCAACCGTCCAGCTTTTAAGTCTTGCAAATACAATGGCAAATCTTTCGTCACAGCTTCAAGTCCAGGTTCAACTTCAAGAGTTGGCAAAGACATAAAATGGCTTGTTTCTACCGGTGCAATGGGCTTGCCTTCCACATCGGCATAATACAACACACCCTCGCGCTTAATCCAAAACGATGGCATGCGCTCTTTTACGGTTATCAAAAAACGATCCGGCAATATACGCCTTACAGAAACATCTTCAACCCAAGGCGTTTGCATAAGTTTTTGTTCTATATGGCCAATATTCACATCTAGTGAATTATCACCTATTTTTACTTCGGCTAAATCTCGCACCATTTGCTGAGATAAGCGCACATTTCCTATAATATCAACATGCTTTGTGGCAAAGTAATCGCTGGTGGTGGCCATAGTATATAAAGAAATCGACCCCACAAACAAAGCAAACATTAAAGCTGAACCAGCAAAAATATAAGCTAAAAAAATTGCAATCCCTTTTGCACCGGACAATGCACCTTGCCCAATCTGCGGTTTTTTTCTTGGCCATGCAAATAAGGATTTTTTTTGCGTTGCAGTGCTTTGCTTATAGGTATTTTTCGTACCCTTTTTTTGCTTCAGCACTGTTTTTTGCGGCGGAGCTTGTTTTTTTGCCCACTTTGCTTTATTTACCCTTGCTGCCATAAAATTTTCACTTCAGGCCTTAGCCTTATGCCAAATTCTTCAAAAACTCTTTCTTCTGCTTCGGCTATAAGCTCAAAAGCTGCTTCGGCATGGCCTTGGCCTTCGTTTATTAAAAAATTTGCATGCATGGGCGAAAAGCGCATACCGCCTTTACCTTTTCCTTTAAAACCGCACACATCTAACAACTTTCCTGCAGGATTTTCTGTGCTTGGATTTTTAAATACACAGCCTGCACTCCAAGCCCGCACCGGTTGTGTAGACTTTTTCTTGAAAAAGTTGAGAAACATTACTTCTTTAATGCCATTACTATCTTTTTTGGTCAAGCTAAAAGTTGCGTCTAAAACCAAAAACCACGAATTTAAATTTTTTATAGAAAATTTTCTGTATGAATAGGTAAAATCATCTGCCCCTATAGGGGTAATTCCCAATTTAGGTGTATAAATTGTCAAAGAATGCAGTGCTGCGCATGTTTCATTTCCATAGGACCCTGCATTCATTGCAATGGCTCCGCCCACAGTTCCCGGAATGCCTGCTAATCCTTCTAAACCAGACAAACCTTGTTTTAGGCAATTTCCTAAAAATTTTGGTAAACGCACGCCTCCACCCACTTTGACCAATACATTATCACCATCTTTCTCTAGAATCTCAGGATTGTTTTTACATTCGCATTTTAACAATGTTATGGGCATAGTTTTGTTCGGTGCTAATATATTACTTCCACCACCTAATACAAATACTTCGCCGCCCAGTTCTTTTATAGTTTGCTCTAAATGCTCTACGTCGTTCATATCATTAACTCTTAACTCAGCAATGGCACGCCCTCCAAGGCGTAATGTTGTGCGTTCACTGAGCAAGGGTTCATGATTTATTACAAGCATTTTTTTACCTAATTTTTTTTAGTGGTCTACATTGTATTTTATATTTATTACTCATTATTTTTTTGGAAATTGCTTTGCTTTCTGGCTAATATATTTTTTTTAACTACGATTGCAGATACATAGGACCTATACGGGTAATGGTACCAGCTCCAAGTGTAAGCAAAATATCACCGGGTTGTAAAAATTTCTTTAATTTTTTAAGCAAGGTTTCAAAGTCTTCGCAATAGCTCACATCCACATCGGAAACCTGCCTTATGCCTTGAGCCAAGCTTTGCCCACTAACACCAGGAATAGGTTTTTCACTGGCAGCATACACTTCGCATAAAAACAATTTGTCTACAGGGCCAAAGGATTGGCAAAATTCCCCAAAAAAAGCTTGAGTGCGGCTAAATCGGTGCGGCTGAAATGCCACCACCACGCGTGATTCTGGGTAAGCATGCTTTACAGTTCCTAAAGTTGCTACTATTTCAACAGGATGATGCCCATAGTCATCAATAACTGTCACACCATTTTTTTCGCCTTTATACTCAAATCGACGCCCAACGCCGCCAAATTTTTCTAAGCCCATTTGGCAATATTTAGTATCAATGCCAGCCTGCAATGCCACGCCAACTGCTGCCAAAGCATTTAAAATATTATGCATACCTGGCTGGTTTACATCCATGATACCAAGGTTTTCACCATGCAAGGTCACTGCAAATCTATTGCGCTTGCCGCATTCAAGAATAATGGCACGAAGCTGATTTTCTTCACTAAAACCATACGTGAGCACAGGTCTTTTTATTTTTGGCAACAAGCGGCGCACACCATCATCATCACCACACACAATATTGCGCCCATAAAATGGCACTTTATTCATGAAATTTACAAAAGCATCGTCCACTTCTTGTTGACTTGCATAAAAATCTACATGATCCAAATCCACATTGGTCACCACGTTGATAATGGGAAATAAACAAAGAAATGATCCGTCAGATTCATCGGCTTCGGCTATAAGAAATTCGCCTTCACCTAATCTGGCATTTGCTCCATAAGCATTGAGCAAACCACCTATAATAACAGTAGGATCTAAACCTGCTGCATCAAATATTGCAGCGGTTAACGATGTGGTAGTGGTTTTTCCATGCGTTCCGGCAATGGCTATGCCCTGGCGCAAGCGCATCAGTTCTGCCAACATTTCCGCTCTTGGAATAATTGGAATACCTCGATTTTTAGCTACTTGCACTTCTGGATTGTCGTCACTTATGGCTGTTGATTTCACAAGAACTTGCACATCACCCACATTTTCAGCAGCATGTCCAATACTTATATGCGCGCCCAAACTACGCAAGCGCTCCACTGTGGCTGATTCTCCCATATCAGAACCATACACCGTATGCCCCAAATTGAGTAAAACCTCAGCTATGCCGCTCATGCCTGAACCGCCTATGCCAACCATGTGAATGCTGCGAACATTTAACATATTACTTTCCTACTTCTATATAATTACACAAGCTCACGCATATACTTTACTATATCTTGTGCCGCTTCCACTTTTGCTTCATTATGAGCAGCCAGTGCCATTTTTTGCAATGTATTTGCATCATTTAACAAACGAACCACTTGCCCCATGCAATCTTGCTCATGCATATTTTTTTCTTCTATGACTAAAGCTGCACCTACATCCGCAAAATTCTTTGCATTAAACCACTGGTGGTTATGTGTTGCATACGGAAAGGGCACAAGCACAGCCCCACGGCCCACAGCTGCCAGTTCTGCCATGGTGGATGCACCAGAGCGACACAACACAAGATCTGCCTTAGCATAGGCTTTGTCCATATGGTGCACAAAAGCCGACACTTCGCAAACACCTACTTGCTCAGAATCTGTGCCCATGGGCATATTCGCGTCTTCATAGGCTTTAATCACTCGGTCAAAATCTGCCTTTCCCGTTTGATGACAAATACTTATGCCTAACTCTTTCAGTGTGGGCAAATGTTCTATAATGGCAGAATTAATGGCCTTTGCTCCTTGCGATCCACCAATTATCAAAAGATGCTTACCTGTAAAGTCGCGCGCTTCTGGACTTAAATCTTTATTTGTACCCACTGCGGCTAAACTTGCTCGAACAGGATTTCCGGTTACAATACATTTACTTGCTGAAAATGCTTTTTTTGTTTCTGCAGCTTCTAAAGATAAAAATACCTTATTTGCCATGGCTCCCAAAATTTTATTACTCACGCCGGGCACAGCATTTTGTTCGTGAATGGCCAAGGGAATGCGCAATAGTTTTGCCGCAAAAACAGAGGCAAAAGATGCATAACCGCCAAAACCGACAACCACTTCCGGTTGAAATTTTTTCAGTATTTTCACAGCTTGCATAATAGCCTTTAGCATGGCTAGGCCGGCGCTAAAGGCTTTTATGCCCCTTCCTAAAATTCCTCGTACTGCCAAGCCTTCAAAGGGTACGTCTGCTTTGGTCACAAGCTCAGCTTCAGGCCCGTATTGCGAACCCACAAAAAGCATTTGCACATTTTGTTCGCGCAAAACCTCTGCCACAGCCAAGGCCGGAAAAATATGGCCTCCCGTGCCGCCTGTGGTCAAAAGAACTTTTTGCATATTATTACCAAGTATTATTCAGTTTATGCCGCTTGAGCAGCAGCATTTGTCATGTTTGTATTTTCTTTTTTTACTATTTTTTTCTCTGGCAATGGTAGCGCTTTGGCAGTACGCGAAAAATTCATGAGCAAACCAATGCAAATCATGGTGGCCAATAAACTACTGCCGCCATAACTGAGCAAGGGCATGGGTACACCCTTGGGCGGAGCAAGCCCCATTATAACAGCCAAATTCATACCGGCTCCCATGGCTATGACCAAGGTTACCCCAAAAGCTGAATAGCGATCGCGCAAATTGTTTTGACCCACAATAATTTTATAGCAACGCCAAAAAAGCAGAGCAAAAAGCCCCATAACCAATGTTATGCCTACAAATCCCATTTCTTCCCCAAGCACAGCCATGATAAAATCATTATGCGCTTCGGGCAGATAGAACATTTTTTGCTTACTTGCTCCAACTCCAACGCCCCAAAAACCGCCTGAGCCCAAGGCATAAAGTGATTGCACCAACTGGTAGCCGGTATCTTGGGCATCTTTAAATGGATCTAAAAAAGCCGTTAAACGACGCATTCTATAAGGCGCTGAAATGGCAAGATATATGGCACCTGCCACAGCCATACCCAGAGCCATAAACAAATATACAAAGCGCGTTCCACCAGCCACACACATAAAAAAGAGCAAGGCTGTGAGCACAACGGCACTGCCAAAATCCGGTTGCATGAGCAATAAAAGGCAAAATAATCCCGTCACCGCAAAGGGCGGAATTACCCCACGGCTAAAAGTTTTGATGAGCTCTTGCTTAGTGCTCATGAAATATGCCAAGTATAATACCAGTGTTATCTTCACAAATTCCATAGGTTGTAGTGATATGGGTCCCACAGGCAACCAACGCTTTGCTCCGTTGATAGTGGGTGCCAAGGGCGTTAGTGTAAGCAGAAGCAAGCATAATACCCCAAAAAGTGCAGGATATTGCAATTTATAAAGCCATTGCCTTGGAAGCATGGCTGTGACCCAAAGGCACACGCCACCACAAGCAGCAAACATGAGTTGACGCTTAAAAAAATGATATTTATCGCCATTTAAACGTTCTGCAACCACACCACTTGCGCTTAAAACCATTATAAGTCCAATACTTAACAATACTAAAACAATGGTAAAGAGCCACCAATCATAACTTGGTTCATTATTTTTTGCAGGCAAAGTAACAGAGGCTGTGCGAAAAGAGCGAATACCATCTAGTCCCATGAGTATGCGTTCTTTTAAAGAGGGCCCATCCTTTGCTACAAAGGAATTTCCCTTCTTTTTCTGAAAAAATTGCATCATAAAGCCTCCACTAAACTCTTAAAATGCTTTCCGCGTTCCATATAGTTAGCATATAAATCAAATGACGATGTGCCGGGCGACAATAAAACCACATCATTAGCTTCCACCATTTCTTTTATCAAAACCAAGGCTTCGTCCATGGTCGGCGCCCACTGCATGGGCACAATATCTTGCCATGCTTCCACAAAATATTCGCGACTATCACCCACAAGCTGTACATATTTAACATTTTTCATAACAAGTGTACGCAAATTTTTTAATTCGCCGCCTTTAAATTTTCCGCCGCAGAGCAAGATAATGGGGCGTGTGTCAAAGGCCTGCAAAGCCACTCGCATGGCATCTACTGTTGTGCATTTAGAATCATTCACATACAACACACCCTCATGCTCGCGCACTTTTTCTAAGCGATGCGCTATGGGCTTAAATTTGGCTACGGCTTTTTTTGCATTTTCTATGCTCACGCCAAGTTTTTTGCACGCAAGCCATGCCGCTTGAATATTTTGGTCATTATGTTCACCAAATAAAAGCTTTTCTGTGAAATCTCCAATGTCTGCACCTTGATCGTCCAAAATATACAGCCTAGCCTTTGGCAAATAATCCATCATAAAATACTGCACAGCCCTTGGGGCAATGGCAAAATCTTTGTCGGTTTGGTTATCAAAAATTTGCATTTTAGCATCTAGATATTCTTTCATATCCTTATGATAATCCAAATGATTTTCTGAAATATTTAAAAGAACAGCCACATGCGCATGAAAATATGTACACGTTTGTAATTGAAATGATGACATTTCAAGCACTAAGACATCTGCCCTTGGCGCACCCTCTGTCACCTGCAAAACATATTCACTTAAAGGTGTGCCAATATTGCCACCCAAAAATACTTTTTTGCCTTGTTCTTCCAGCATGGCAGCAGCCAAAGAAACCGTTGTAGTTTTACCACTAGTACCTGTTATGGCTAATATTTTTTCACCATCAAGGCAGCGCCAGGCCAATTCAATTTCCGCCAGCACTTCTTGGGTAATGTTTGGATTAAACATGGGCTCTAGACTCATTATAGGAACACCCGGACTTGGCACTATATAAGCTGCATCAGCAAAATGCTCAGCGCTGTGTTCACCGCAAACACATTCCACACCATTTTTTTGCATGAATATTTTAAAAGAATCAGGGATATTACCGCATTTTTTTTCAAGCAAACGAACTTTGGCTCCCAAGTGTATGAGCAAACGCACCGCAGCTAATCCGGATCTTCCGGCACCCACAACCACAGCTTGCTTGTGGTTGAAATCTTGTAAATTTGCATTTGCCATAACTTTTCCCCCAACCTTGTGTCTTTATCGTAATTTAAGAGCCGATAAGGCCATTAAACCAAATAACACCGAGGTAATCCAAAAACGTATGATTATTTTTGATTCGGGCACACCCTTTAGCTCATAATGGTGGTGCAATGGTGCCATGCGAAAAATTCGCTTACCGCCGGTCCACTTAAAATAGCCCACTTGCAATATAACCGATAAAGTTTCCACCACAAAAAGCCCGCCTACAACGGCAAGGATAAGCTCTTGCTTACAAAGAACTGCCAAAAAGCCCAACACTCCGCCAAGACTCAATGAACCCACATCGCCCATAAAAATTTGCGCAGGATAAGCATTATACCATAAGAAACCCAAGCCCGCGCCCATAAGTGCCGCGCCAAACACCGTCACTTCACCCACTCCTGGCATATATGGAATGAGAAGATATTTTGAAAATTGTATGTGGCCTGTTACATAGACAAACACAGAAAGCACAGCTGCTGCCACTACACAAGGCACTATGGCAAGCCCGTCCAAACCATCGGTTAAATTAACCCCGTTTGAAGCGCCAACCATCACAATAATGGCGAACAATATATAGGCATAACCAAGATCTGGTGCCACGTCTTTTAAAAATGGTATGGCCAATGTTGTGGAAAAATTAGGTTGCTGAATAAGCACATACACCGCTCCACCGGCCACAAGCACTTGCCCCAAAAGCTTGGTACTGGCATTGATTCCATGGTTTTTTTTGCTACGAATTTTTAAAAGATCGTCCAAAAAACCCACCAAACCAAAGCCCACGAAAACAAACATTGTCAGCCAAAGATAGATATTGCGCAAATCACCCCACAAAAGCACACTCACAAGCAAGCTGAACATGATGAGCAAACCACCCATGGTGGGTGTGCCGGCCTTGGCGCTGTGCGTGGTTACATCTTCGTGAATATGTTGACCAAATTTCAATTTGCGCAACAAACGTATAAACATGGGGCCCACAACTATGGAAATGAGCAATGCCGTGACCAAGGCCCAAGCTGACCTAAAGGTTATATAGCGAAAAACATTGAGAGCCGACCACTCAGATGCCCAAGGCACAAGTAAGTTATACAGCATGAGCATCACCTTTTTTTTGTACGGAATAGTCCATTGCTTTCACATCAACACTTTGGCAAATCGCAGATATTTTTTGTAAAAGAGCTTTGGCATATGTTTCCAGAGCATTGCTGCGTGAACCTTTGCATATAATAACGCCGGCTTGCAAATTCAAAGCGCTAAAATTTTGCATAAAAGCCTCTGTACCGGTATCTGCCTCCAGTGGCACAAATCTTCCCTTAAAGTTCACCGCGTCTAAACCACTTTTAATGGCTTCTGCATAATCACCTTTCCAAAAAAGCACTTGTATGGCATGAGTACCCACAAAGCGACCCAAGTCCACATGAT
>CAYJHG010000006.1:0-15929 GCA_964369535.1 uncultured Desulfovibrionaceae bacterium | reverse complement strand
GGTTGCGCCATACCTGTTGGGGGTAAAGCAGCTTGAGATTGTGTTGCATTGGGTGGATACAAAGTGCTCTCTGGCGGTAAGGAAGGCACATGAGAAGTGTTATGATTTTCTGGAAGAATGAGCTTGGAATTGGGATCAAGCGTACCCAAAGGCGCTCTATTTGCTGCAACTTGTGCCACTTGAGGCGCTGACTGTGGAGCAGTGGGCACGGGCGTAACTTGAGGAGCTACCCCTGTGGTATTTTGGGGAATAGGTTGAGCTTGGGCAGCATTTTTTCTTTCAGTCATAGGGCTTGCATAAGTAATGGGTGGCACATTGGCATTTGCATGACTTGCGCTTGCTTGTGTGGCCACCGGAGCAGCTGTGGGCGCTGGAGATTTGGGCGCCACAGGGTGCGCTGTCATGCCGGTGTTTCGCCCAGCTTTATTTCGCACCTCATACACTCTAGAATTAGATTGCTGTACTTCCTGATCAATTTCTACAACTTTTTTTTCTAGGTGCATATATTTTGTGGATAATTCAGAAATATTATTTTGATTTTCTACAACTATTTTTTCAGTTTGAGAAGATGTAGCACAACCAAAAGTCATGGCACATGCCACCAGCAAACTCAAAATTTTAGCATTTCTTCCTGTAAAACATAATGAATACATAACTTCCCCTTACATTATAGCGTTACAAACACATTGTACATATAATGCTTCTTGCCTTTTATACCCGAAAAACTTTAGTTTTTCAAGATGTCTTGCACTTAAAGTCAATTTAAGGCACATATACTTCCACACCAATAGGAGTTTTTCACATGAATATTTCCATGCCACATTGGCAAACCATATTTGAAATGTTTACTATTTTAGTATGTTCAGTTGCTTTATTGAGTTTAATTTCCCTACCCATTATGGTTCTTTTTGGGCAAAACCTATCGCTCATACGCAAAAGAAGCGCATACGAAAAATGTGCAAAACAACTTTCTTTACTTACATGCATACTTGGTTGGTTCATGAATGTGGTGGTTCTTTGGCCTCTTTGGCAAAGAATTTCCCCCCATATACATGAACAAATAAGCCAGGCTAACCAAGCAGACGCAACTTCTCAAATATTCGATTTTACACATGTTTGGGCTTATTTTACCAATACTATACCCTTACAGGCCGTGACTTTTGTTTGGGCTTCTTTATTTTTTGCCACGCTCATCATAAGTTATTATCATAGCAACTGGTCTCATTGGAAAGACTACCGTTTAACCCATCAATGCGCGACAATTTTTGCCGCATGTTGGTATGCTTTCACACTTTACGCTATTATATGCATATTTTATGCCGAAAAAAATCTTGTGCTTGGCATAGCATATCCACAAAGCGCAACGGAACTCTTTAGCCCGAATTTTGAAGCTTCCATTTGGAATTCAATACCTTTTTTGCCTGCTTTAGCTTTTGCTTTAGGTGGAGGCCTTGCCGCAGTGTGGCTTATCATACGTCGCCATAAAGACGATTATGGTCGAGATTACTATGCAAACATGCTGCCTTGGTGTGCTTCTTGGGCAAGAAATGCATGGTTTTTGGTGTGGTTTTTACTTGTGGGCATTACGGCCGTGGGCTGGATAGGCCTTTTGCAAGAAGGAAATTACTTGCAAAATCCTGAATTTTTACGTTCAGCCCTATTGCTTATGCTGTGGGTTATTCCCGGTATTTTATGGACATTATGCCTAAAAAGTAACACTCCTTTAAGACATAAGGGTACGCTTATATTGGCATTCTTTTTAGCAATGGCTTTTATTATTCCTTTGTATACAGGCTTGGCGGGGTAAAAATTATTTTTTATACTGTTCTTTCCAAGCATCTAGAAATAAAAGACTTGTTTCAAGGGGGCTTAATTTACCTGTTTGTGAGCGAACGCGTTCTAACACATCGTCAAAACTTGCGTCTGTAGATATATGCAAACGGTCTAAAAGCTGCAAAAATTCCTCTTGCACATGTTCCGGAAGGTTTTTGGGTAAAGTTTCCCTTCTGTCTTGCACTTTCCAAGCTCCACATACTTTTTCCATGTGTTCGAGCAAGCTTTGCATACGTTTTTCATAGGTATGGTGCTTGAGCACATGTTCTTGAGCTGCTTTTGCCATTTGTTCGCGTTCTGCTTCATGCTGTAAATAATATTCTGACATTGCATACATTTCTTCTGCATGGGCAAATGTGGCTAAGGTATTATGGGGAAAAAGCTCTGGCATAAGCTCTCGTTTATCCACCAATTGAAATGCTCCCATGGCCGCAAGCTCAAAGGTTCGTGGATTAACAAAATCCCCTTGTGGAACAAGCTCTTTTGCCTGAACGCTCGAGTGAAGGTTTAAGTTTATTTTTGTGGCACTGTAAATTTTTACAGCTTCTTCGGGGCTAATGCGTGCGCCATTTTTTTGTACATGCTTAGCCAAAACGCTTTCGCCATCCCACTCTGTGCCCCAGATTTTAAAATCTTTTAAGCTAAACTGTCTAAAAGCCAATCGCCTATTGGGATACCCTGCCCCCAAAAAGGCTATGTCCGCGCCATACGTTTTCATTTCTTGTTGCGTAAGAACTTGCTTTGTATGAAAATCTGCCAATGCGGCCATGGGCAGATACAGAGCATTATGTTGCTCTATGTTGCTAAGCTCCGTTAAAAATGGTTCTTTTTGTATTACAGCAAAAACATCATACAATGGCGCAAATGCACGCCAATAAGTAAAAATTTTAAAATCTTCCACAAACCACATGGCAGTGGGAATAGCAAGTTTTTTCAAGCGCATAAGTGTTTGGCGACTCATGGGCGCTTGAGCTAAAGCAAGCACCATGTCTGGCTTAAAGCTTTCCACTTGTGCCAAAATAGCTTGAGATATCACTTGTAAAAATGATCCTTCCAATTGCTCTAAGCGTTGCGAACCCACGCGCAGCGTTTTTAAGGCATTAAAAGCCGAATAAAATTGTGGTGCGTCAAAAAAATTTACCGTATGCCCAAGATTTTGCAAAGCTTGTATACAATATGTTCCAATGGGTAAAGACCCGCCATAAAAGGGTAAAACCACTAAAATCCGTAAGGAAGGTGTCATATGTTTTCCTCCTGCGCCTTGGCGCATAGAGCGGGTAAAAAAGGTGTACGAAAATGCAAAGAAGCGTCAGCATCTGTATAAAAACTTTGTGCGCTCTGTGTGTCCACAGGAACTTGGGGTAAAGGCACGCCGCAATACTCAGCCACCACAGTACGATGAGCCAATCTTGCCGCAGCATACACATCTTTGCCAAGGCTTACCTGCCATGTGGCACCAAGCCTATCAAAACAAGAATCTTGCCTTGTTAAATTTTGTGGTAACTGTAGGTTATTTCCAAGGGTTAATGGCTTATTTTCCAAAGATTGTAATGTACTTACGGCTAAGGCTCGCAAAAAATCTTTATGACTATAATCTTCAAGGCACTTGGTCTGCATATGGCAAGGAGCAGATTCTAAGCATGGCGCACACTCATATACAGATTGCCAAACCCTATGTCCTTCTCCATAAGGTCCTGTTTCATAACAAAAAGCTGACGATAAAAAAAAGGCTTGCACAGGAATGCCAAAATGCGCCCCCAAGTGCATGGTTCCGGTGTCTGGACTTATGAGCATATGCAGACTTTGCACCACTTCAAAAAGTTCTTTCCAAGAAGTTTTTCCACTCAAATCGGTGGTTTTTTGAGTTATATACGTGGGCAAATGCCGCTTAAGCTGCCTTGCAAGGGGAACTTCGCTGGCGGCGCCCAATAAGAATATTTGTGGCCCTTGGCAAGTATCAAAAATGGTCTTTACCACAGGGGCTAAAACTTGCGGCGGCAAAGATCTGCGTGACTCTCTTCCGGCAAGCACAATGCCAATGCTTTCCACCCTGCCCTTTATTTCTGCCTTGGGGTTTACCTGTGCAGGTTTACAAGGCACAGTGTCAAAATATGCCCAAAAATCCACTAAATTTATAGGATTGGTTTGACGCTGTTTTGTCCAAGTAAAAGCTTTTTTAATCCAGTCGCTTGGAACTATTTGCCCTTGGGGCATGGCATAACCTTGCACAATTTCCGGTGCAAAAAAACGGGCTAAAACATAGTTTAAAGGCGTGTGATTTAATGTATATACAGCTGTAAAATCATGCTCTTGCAATGCAGAAAGACATGCATGTACAGCTTTACATTGTTCTGAATAATCGCGCATTTCTGCAGTATTATGAGCTGGCACGCTATGAATGTGCGCTTTAGGATACAATAAAGTGGCTACCATTTTTAGCGACATATCCACACATATATGCACTTCTCCACGCAAAAAAAGACTCTGCACCAAGCGCTTTGTTTGAATAAGGTCACCAAAACGGGCCAATTGAAAAATAAGAAATTTATGCATACTCCTTTGTATTTACGCAAAAGCACGCCGCATGGCAAGTGCTGAAATTTTTACTCGAATACTGTATCTTTATTATTCTATAAAAATAGCGTACTTTACAACTGTGCTTTAGGTATGAAGAACCTAACATGCATTTCTTATATAATAACATATGGAAAAAACATGTATTATCCTCTTTTTATAGATTTACGCCATCAACATTGCTTAATAGTTGGGGCAGGTGCTGTGGGCTTGCGCAAAGCCGAAGGTCTTGTGGCAGCCCATGCCGGCAGCATTACAATTTTGGATAAAAACAACATGGACACGACTCTTTGGGGTCATATATGCATAAAAGCCAAAGAAATAGGCACAAAAATAATTTTTGAGCAACGCTCTTTTACTCCGAAAGACTTAAGCACTGTCAAGCTTGTATTTGCTTGCACATCGCAAAAAGACGTGAATACCAACATTGCCAAGCTTTGCTTAGAAAAAGGTATTTTTTGTAATTGTGTGGACGCGCCTTTAGAGGGAAATTGTATAGTGCCCGCCCTTGCCAAGGTGCAAGGCGCGCAACACCCTCATGCAGACTTTTCGCTCATGGCAGCCTTGTCCACTGGCGGTGCCAGCCCAGCTTGGTCAAGGCTTTTGCGCAGTGAACTTGAAGCATGGTTAAAACCCCATGCCCCCATGACCGCCTTGCTCGGAAGATTGCGCCCCTTGGTGCTTGCTTTAAATGAAGATACGCGGCATAATACAGAGCTTTTCCGCAAATTAATACACTCTTCTTTGCGAGAAAATTTGGTCAGGCAAGACAAAAATGCCTGTACTATAGATTTAGAAAAAATTTTACCTTTAAGTTTGCATAAACATATTATGGATTTACTACATGATATCATTTGAAAACAGCACACTTATAATACTTGCCTTCTATGCCTTGGCTACGCTCTTGGGCATATTGGGCATGCTCTTACGTCAAGGTTGGCTACGCTCCTTAGCTTTGTGCATGGCTTTTGCTGGTGTACTCGGGCAAACTATTGATATGGCACGCGGTAGTCATGCTATTATTCCAGACGGTTTAAGCTGGGGAGCATATTTACAATTATTAGCATGGTTTTTGATGTTGTGCAGCATGGTGGGAAGCCTTAAATTGCGCAGCACCATTCCCACACTTTTTGTAACGCCCTTAGCACTCATGCTCTTTCTTATGTCTTACCGTTTTTCAGACATAACCATACACCTACCGGATAACCTTGGTTTTCCTTTTTATGCCCTGCATATAGGAGCCTTATATTTAAGTTTGGCATTTTTATCTTTAGGTTTTGCGGCTAGTATTATATTTATATATATTGATAATATTATAAAAAACAAACAAGCTCTGCCTTCTTTTATTAAAGATTTTCCGGCACTTTCCCTACTTGATAAAATTATTGCCATATCTGTGGGTCTAGGCTTTCCATTCTTTACCATTGGTATTATTTCTGGTTTTACATGGTCAACCCTCACTTGGAATAACACATTTAGCGGTGACCCCAAGGAGGTATTATCCATTTTTATTTGGATGTTTTATGCCTTACTTTTTTACAAAAGAATATTCCAAGGACGGCGTGGAAGACGTTCGGCTCTTATGCTCATATACATTTTTGGTTTAAGCATCTTTTCTATTCTCGTAGTTAATTTCTTTATGGAAACACATCACTCTTTGTCTTTACAACGGTAATATTATGGAACGCGATATCTTTATTATTGGACTTAACCACAAAACTGCCGCCGTTGAAATTCGTGAACGCTTCGCGCTTTCTGGTCATACTTCTCCTGAAAATTGGATAATTTTGCGCAATGAGCTTGTGGCAGAAGCTCTTATCCTGTCCACATGCAACCGTGTAGAAATTCTTGTTTGCAGCAGAGACGACATACAGCATGAGCAACAAAATGCTGCCTGCGAACCTGCCATTGTCACTCAAGTTTTGGAGCTTTGGGCTAAAGCTTGTGGCTACAGTGCCGAAGAATTGCGCCCGTATGTGTATGTTCATAAAAATGAAGAGGCCGTGCGGCATATTTTTACCGTGGGAGCAAGCCTTGATTCCATGGTAGTTGGAGAACCCCAAATACTTGGGCAATTAAAAGATGCGTATCGTAAATCTGTAGAAAGTCACCATGCCGGAACCATTATAAATCGTTTGCTACACAAAGCCTTTACTGTGGCCAAACGAGTGCGTACCGAGACATCTGTGGCTTCAAATGCTGTTTCCATTAGCTATGCCGCTGTGGAATTGGCCAAACGTATTTTTGGAAATATGCACGAGCATAAAGCCATGCTCATTGGAGCAGGAGAAATGGCAGAGCTTGCCGCCACGCACCTTTTGCAAGCTGGAATTTCACAAATTTTGGTGGCCAACAGAACTCTTGAAAGAGGTAGGGAATTGGCTGAGCAATTCAACGGTACGGCCATCTCTTTTGATACACTTGTGGACAATCTTGTGGATGTGGACATTATCATCACATCCACCGGTGCCACCGAGGCCATCATTAAAGCCAAAGACTTACACAAAATATTGCGCCTCAGAAAATATAAACCTATGTTCTTTATTGATATTGCTGTTCCAAGAGATATAGATCCAGACGTCAACGGCCTTGATAATGTCTATTTATATGACATAGACGACCTTAAAGAAGTGGTGGAAGAAAACATGGCTAATCGCCGTGAAGAAGCCTCAAAAGCCACTAATATTGTTGAAGAAGAAGTGTATCTTTTCTGTAATTGGCTTAAAAGCCTTCATATACAACCAACCATTGTGGAAATTATTCAGCGCTCTGAAAATTTAGCGGCCGACGAACTGGAACGCACTCTAAAACGCCTTGGTGCTACAGATGAGCACACCCGAGAAGCTTTAGAAGCTATGGTTTCAAGTCTTGTGCGCAAGCTTAATCATGCGCCCATCTCTTTTCTTAAACGTGGAACCATGGCTGAAGAAGGGGCCGCCTCACGCATAAGTCTTATGCGACGTATTTTTGATTTGGACCATGAAGAAAAAAACCGCTCACGATGTAAAGGCTAATCATGCGTAGCTATGTCATTGACTCCTTAGAAGTAGATGTCACCACTGCCCTAGCAACTCTTTTAAAAGATTTGGAATTACAAAGCAGTCTTGCAGGCATTTTTTGGCTGCCCGTTCCGGCACAATTTCTTAATAATGCACAAAAAGAGCATGTTGAAAATTGTGGCCCCTATGTGATGGCCTTGGAAATAGAAACATTTTGTGTACACTTAGAATTTTTAGTAAGAGCCCAAAATGCCTTGCACTGCACTTGCGTAGCCTATGCCGATGCTGCGCTTAGGCAATATATGATGGATTATGTGGACAATCTTTTTTTGCAACTGCCTATAAAAATATAATGTCGTATATTTTCGCTTTTCCCAATAAACTCCCTTCTTTTAAGGAACAAGCACTGACCACACAAAAACTTTCGCGGGCAGTGCGCCAATTCCTGAGCGCAGATTTACAATTCAATCCTCAAGGTAAGCGTTTTATCTTAGGGGTTTCCGGCGGTGCTGACTCCTTGGCTCTACTTTGCCTTTGGGCTTGGCTTAAACCAGTTTATGAGCATCAATTTGTTGTGGCTCATGTGGACCATCTTTTGCGTAAAGAAAGCACTGCCGAAGCAAAAGCCGTTGCCGCCTTATGCGAGGCTTGGGGCATTCCCTATGCTATACATACTGTAAACATTGCAGAAAAAGCAAAAAAACATCAAGAAGGCATTGAAGAAAGAGCCCGTAAGGAACGCTATGCTTTTTTTGCCACACAAATGCAAACTTTCAAAGCTGACGCCATTTGCCTTGCGCACCATATACAAGATTTACAAGAAGATATTTTTATGCGCCTTATCCGCGGTGCCGCTTGGCCTGCTCTTGGGGGTATGGTGGCACATGATGCAGAAAGGGGCATTTTGCGCCCTCTTTTGCTGCAAGAACCGCAAGCTTTACGCCATATGCTGCAAGGTGCCGGTCTTAGTTGGGCAGAAGATGCCAGCAATGCCGACACAGCCTATATGCGTAATCGTATGCGTCATACACTTTTACCCATTGTGCACGCCGAAAACCCTTCTTTTAGTGAAAAAGTAAAAAATGTATGGAGCTTAGCCCAATGTGACCATGAGCATTGGCAGCAAATAATTCAAGAAATTTGCGAAGAATATTATGTTAAAAATATAGATGGGAAAGTGCGCTTACCTGCACAATTACTAAAAACAAAAGACAAAGCTACACGCTTACGCTTATATGTGCACGCTTTACGCATTTTACGTGCTCATGTGGAAAATAGCCATATTCACGCCCGCACAAGCACCCTTTTACAATTAGACACTGCCCTTATGGCTGGACGCGGTGGCACAATATTTCAATTACCCGGCAAGGTGACTGCACAAATACAGAAAAAATCTATTGTTTTTAGCTACACGTCGGAAAAGGCTGTATAAATAATTACTGTTGATTGATATAGTCTGCTAATCTTTTCATGGCTTTTTGTAAATTTTCCATGGAATTTGCATAAGATATGCGTAGAAAACCTTCTGTTTGCGAACCAAATTCACTGCCGGGTGTTATACCCACATGGGCTTTTTCTAAAATATCAAAGGCCAATTTCACTGAAGAACCGTCAAATTTCTTGGCAAGATTCTTTGCATTGATGAGCACATAAAAAGCTCCTTTGGGCTCCACAGGAATGTGAAAACCAAGTTCGCGCAAGGCACTGAGCACATACAGGCGGCGTTCATTATAAGTTGCGCGCATGTTTTCCACATCTTTTTCGGCCTTTTCCAAAGCACAAACACCGGATAATTGCGCCATGGTATTGGTGCATAAAAAGAAATTTTCCATAAGCGCTGTGAGGCTACGCACATAAGGCATGGGCACAATGGCATAGCCTAGCCGCCAGCCTGTCATGGCATAAGCCTTGGAAAAACCATTGAGCACTATGGCATTTTGTGTATATTCCAATATGCTATGATCCTTACCTTCATAACTCAGACCATGATAAATTTCGTCAGAAATAATAAGTGGCGTTATACCTTGATGCTTTATGGCAAAATCATTACAAACTTTCACAAGAGCTTGCATTCTTGATTCTTCCATAACAATACCAGTGGGATTTGTGGGGGAATTGATAACCAAGGCTTTAGTTTTGGCATTCATAGCCTTGGCCACATCTTCAGGGCGAAAATGAAAGCCCTCTTCTTCATGTGTCAGCACATCATGCACCTTGCCGCCAGCATAACGTATAAAATTCCCATAACATGCATAGGAAGGATTAGAAACAATAACTTCATCCCCTGCATTAAGTATTGCTCCAAAAAGCGTGAATAATGCAGAAGAAGTGCCGGGAAATATTAATACTTGTTCAGGGTCAATGTGCACATTGTATTGTTTTAAATAATGTGCTGCTACAGCCTTGCGCAAAGAAGGAATGCCCTTTGAAGCAGTATAATGGGTTTGCCCATCTTGAAGAGCTTTTTGCCCTGCTTCTACAATACACAAAGGTGTGTCAAAATCAGGCTCCCCTATTTCTAAATGAATTATATCAGCGCCTTGAGCTTGCATTTTTTGTGCTTTTTCTAAGATTTGCATAACTAAAAATGACGAAACACCCGAGCAACGCTCAGCCAAAGAAGGTAAAGACATAATACACTCCTATCAGTTTATTGAAAAACACGCTTTAAATAAAGCAGCGTTAAAAAATTAAATTTTTCAACAGCTTAATTATGTGGCTAAAGCAATGGTAATAAATGCACTAATAAACCAAACAATACATCGAGTTATCCAAGGGCTTATATACAGCCCCAAGGCTGCACGCCTTAAGGTCAAAGCAAAGCCAAAGGCAGACCCTATGCCATAAAATACGAAAAAACCAATACTTGCTAAAAAGCCGTGTTGTACACCTAAGGAAATGCCAATAATAAGGGTGATCATGCCAGGCAAGCATGAAGCTTGCTGCGATAAAGAACCAAAACCTCGACCTGCATTACCAAAACCATAGCTTGTAAAAGTGTAACCACGTTGAGTATTTTGTTGTTGCTGGTTATTATAGGTGTACTCGTGTTGCCTATGCCTGCTGCTTACAATTTCTGCTTCAATAACTTCTGTTTTTCCGGCATCTTGCTTTGTATTGTGTGGCATAGATTCCACATCAATAATTGCTTCGCTGGAACAATGAGGGCAAGAAGATGCACTGCCTTGTACTTCGCGACCACAATGTTTACATGTATCCATAAGTATTCCTTATAAAAATATAAATGCTAATCTACCCATTTCCAATCTTTTACACGGATTTCTATTGAGGAGACTCCATTATAATTATTGATAAATGGTGTATAAGCAAGGTAGACATGTCGCCCTTTACAATTTTCCGGAGCTTGCGTGGCTATGCGCCAAGCTTTGGCTTGTAATGTTATACCTGTGCTTGCATCCAAAACTTCTAAATTGAGATTATCATTGTTTTGCCCAAAACTTCGAGCATTTTTTACAAATAACTTGGGCGAAACAAAAACAGGCTCGGCATTTGCCATGCCAAATGGTTGTAATAAGTCAAGTTCGTGCAAAAAATCTGCATTGCAAGCCACAGCAAAATCCAAATGTGCATCCACAGTCAACTGCGGCAAAGGCTTGGTATCGCCAATTTTTTTATATACAACTTCATCAAAACCTTGGCGTAATTTCTCAATGTTTTCTGGCAAAAGGCTCAAGCCAGCCGCCAATCTGTGCCCGCCATAGCCAAGCAGCAGTGTGGCAAGTTCGCTGATTCCTTCGTGTATGTGGAATTGTTTAATAGAACGTCCAGAACCTTTAACTATACCATTGCTATCACATAAAATAAGCACAGGACGGTTAAATTCATCCATAATGCGCGATGCCACAATGCCAATAATGCCCGAATGCCAATGCGCACCATAAAGCACAAGGCCGTGGGCATCTTTGTACGCATGGGCTTGTTCTCTTGCTTCTTTGTGTATTTGTTCTTCTTCTTTTTTTCTGTCTGCATTCATGCTATCAAGTTCAAAGGCAAGCGGAAGGGCTGTATCTAAATCTTTAGAACGCAATAATTGTACAGCTTTATCTGCATGCCCCATGCGACCGGCAGCGTTGATGCGCGGTGCTAAAGTAAAAACAACCTGACTGGCTCCAAGCTTTGCCGCTATGGTAAATTTACACACTTTTTTTAAGGCTGCAAGGCCGGGTCTGGTGGCCTTTGTCACCATGAGTAAACCATTTTTCACCAAAACCCTATTTTGCCCCTGCAAAGAAACCACATCTGCCAAGGTGCCCAGAGCCACAAGGTCAAGCACTTGGCGCATATCATATTTTTGCTTAAAATGTTCTTCTAGTTTATTGTTAACAGCGCACATAAGAAAAAAAGCCACCCCAACACCTGCCAAATGGGGGCAAGGGCAAGGTGCCAATTGGGGATTACAAATTGCGTGTGCTTTGGGTAATACTTCCGGCGGCAAGTGGTGGTCTGATATAATAACGGTTAAGCCTTTTTGTCTTGCATACTCAATGGCTTCATTGTCAGAAATACCGCAATCCACCGTAAGCAGCACTTCTGCACCGGATTCTATAAGCGCATCAATGCCTTGATTATTCAAGCCATAGCCTTCTGTAGCGCGGCTTGGCACATGCCATAAAGCGTCAATGCCATGCCCTGCAAGCACATCGAGCACAAGGCATGTGCTTGTTATGCCATCCACATCATAATCGCCCCATACGGCAATTTTTTTATTTGCAATAATACAAGATGTTAAAATTTCTGCAGATTGAGGAAGTCCTGGCCAAGCATCCAAAGGAGCCAATAAGCGTAGATTTGGTGATAAAAAATCATGTATTTCTTGGTGTTCTTTCAAGCCACGAGTATGTAAAATATGCAAAAGAAAAGGAGAGATTCCTAACTCTTCAGCTGCTTGAATCTCTTTTTGTGTTGGAACAAAAGGCTTTGCATCAAAAGTAATTTCTTGCGTATTTACTAAAAAATCCGAAGAAGCCTGTTCTTTACCCGTGGTATTTTGTCTCAAAATCCAAGCTTTCACTACAAATACAAATCCTTTTTATCTATAATATTATGTTATTAAAGAGTTCTTAGCTTTTTCTTCAAAAGACTTAGGTACAAGACCTTTTTGCAACATAAAGTTCAAGAACTTTTGACCTGTTTCATGGTCTTTTTTAAGTTCCAAAGCCTGTAACAAATGATTTAAACAATTACTATAATCCTTCATTTCAAAATACAAACGAGCTACATTTAAAAAAAGATTTTCGTCATTTTTAGTAAGCTCTAGAGCTTTAGTATAATAGGAAATGGCCTCTGCAAACATTTTTGTTTTGCGCAAAGAAATACCAAATTCATTAAAAAGGTGCTTATGCTCCACACTAAAAGTAGCTTCTAAGTTGAGCAATCTGTTAAAAATATTTTTGGCTTTTTCACCTTCATCACGTTGTAAATATGTAAGACCTATGCCAAAATTTGCTCTAATATTTTCTTCATCCACACTTAAAACTTCATCATAACTCATTTCTGCCGAAAAATTTTCACCCTTTTGCCTGTGCGCATCACCTTCGTCCAAATCTTTTTGTAATTGCATCATTTTTGGGAAAACAGAGCTCATGTAAAATTCTGGTTCAGGTGCGTATTTTTCCATGAGTTCATCGAGGGTTATGGTACGTTTTGGACCTGAAGGCACATAATTGCTGTTGAGCGGTTGGCATTCCAAGCTACCATCAGGACAATTTTCAATAAACCAAAAACTTTTTTGTACGGTACGCCTAGTGGTGGTACCGGTGCCAATTTTTTTGATTTCTTGAGTTGAAAATACGCCCTTAATACGTTCCACATTCCCAATGTTAGACATGATACTTCTCTTAGTTTTTTAGTAAATTATTATGGTTAGAATGTTTCCATTTGCAGTAAAATTTCTTTTGCCGCAAGGCAAGGTTCTGGAGCTTGAGTGATGGGGCGACCAATCACCAAAAAATCAGAACCTTCCGCAATGGCTTTAGCAGGAGTCATAATACGCCGCTGGTCATCTTTTTGTGCAGAAGCAGTCATTTCGGGTCTTATGCCCGGCGTAAGACACAAAAAATCTTGGCCACAATGTTTTTTAATAATGGCGGTTTCATGCCCGGAACTCACAACGCCGTCAAGCCCCCAAGCTTGGCCTTTTTGTGCTAAAAGCACAGCAAGTTCGCTTACATTTTGATCATTAAGGGGTAATTCCCCTTGCTCCATACTTGTCAAAACAGTTACACCGAATATGAGTGTTCGTCCAAAATCTCTTGCCGCATCATCAGCAGCTTGAAGAGCAGCTTGTGTCATCCTTTCACCACCTTGTGCATGGATGGTGAGCATATTAGCGCCAATTTTTATGGCCGAAAGCACGCCGCCGTACACAGTATTTGGGATGTCATACATTTTTAAATCTACAAAGACCTTAAAGCCCATGTTTTTTAGGTCTTTAACAATATTTGGGCCTGCACATGTAAAAAGCTCAAGTCCCACTTTTAGCCAAGGCACAACTCCTTGCAATTCTTTGGCAAGAGAAAGTGCGTCTGCAGCAATTTGCGTATCTAAGGCAACTATGAGTTCAGCTTTGCGTATCATAAAAAGTCATCCACATCATCCCCAAGAAGATTACGCATCAGATGAGGGTGAAATTTAGGGCTTAAAGTAGAAGCAATATAGGCTGAGCGTAATTGATCATAAGCAAGGTCCAAATCATCGTTGATAATCCAATGGTCAAACCACTGCGCCTGGCTTATCTCATAAGCTGCATTACGAATACGCTGTGTAATAACATTTTCACTATCTGTTCCGCGATCGATAAGTCTTTTTTTAAGAGTTTCAAAATCCGGTGGCATGATAAATATATATATGGCAGAATGTAAGGTCAGGCGTAATTGCGCAGCCCCTTGTATATCCACATCAAAAATAACATCTTGTCCATTTTCTAACATTTCTAAAGTGGGCGCTAAGGGGGTGCCATAAAAATTGCCATGAACTTGAGCCCATTCCGCAAAAAAACCCATATCGCGTTTTTCTTTAAATTCCATGACAGATGTAAAATAATAATCTTTATTATGAACTTCACCCTCACGCGGGGCGCGCGTTGTGTGCGAAATAGAAAATCCAAAATCCGGAAACTCTTCCAAAAGTCTTTTGACAAGAGTGGTTTTTCCGGCTCCGGAAGGAGCACAGATTACCAAAACCATACCATTACGCTGCGTAGTTGACATAGCTTGCTACTCCTTTGATTTATTATGAGAATCCAAAAAAAATTCTGTATCATGTAAAAATCTCTGGCTAATGGTTTCAGGCTGGATAGCAGATAATATTACATGATTTGAGTCTGTTATAACAATAGAACGTGTTTTACGCCCTTGAGTTGCGTCTAAGAGTCTTCCTTCGGCTTTGGCATCTTCGCGCAAACGCTTCATGGGAGCCGAAGAAGGACTTACAATGGAAACAACGCGCCCTGCCAAGACATAATTATTAAAACCAAGATTGATGAGTTGCTGCCCTTGCATAATTTTCCTAATGTAATGCTTTTACTCAAGATTTTGAGCTTGTTCACGGCATTTTTCAAGTTCATTCTTAAAGTCAACAACTATGCGCGATAATTGCACGTCTGGTATTTTATTACCGCATGTATTTATTTCTCTAAAGCATTCTTGCAGTGTAAAATCAAGCCTTCTGCCAACGTCCTTGCCCTGCAATAAAAGTTCGTTTAGCCTTTCAAGATGAGTGCGCAAGCGTATGATTTCCTCACTCACATCCACTTTGTCTGACAAAATAACCACTTCTTGCAAAAAACGATTTTCGTCAAGCTCAAGGCCTTGTTGTTGCAATATGTCTTGCAGCCTTTCTCGCACAGTGTTAATGCGCTCTTCTTTTATTTGTGGTACTCTTTCTTCAATTATTTGACCCCATTGCTCCATGCGCAATATGCGTGATTGCAAGTCGATGGCCAAGGCCTGCCCTTCGGCTGCGCGCGATTCATTCCAATCTTCAATGGCCACAAGCAGGCCTTCTTCTAAGCGCAAAGCCAATTCTTCTTCGGCCTCATGCCCCATATCCCCCCATAGCGGTGGTATGCTTAAAAGGGCATTGTAATCGGGGCTAAATGATTCGCCACGGTCTTTGGCAAGGGAATAGAGCGCGTCCAGCATGGCTGAAGCTTGACTTACGTCAAATTGAGCTTGGCGTGCAGCGTCTGCCCCATAATGCAACATAATACTTATATCAACACGTCCCCTAAAGGCATGTTGTCGCAAAAGCTTTTCTAATCGGGCTTGTACACAGCGCAAATTACTGGATAAATGCCAGCGAATATCCAAATGTCGACTATTGACACTGCGTATTTCCCATTGCTGAGTCATATGGCTATTTTCAACAAGGCAACGGCCAAAACCTGTCATACTGCGTAACATGAATACCCTCTAAGTGACATTATATATACAAGCTCCGCATCACAATATGAAAGCTCTGCAAATTACTTTTACATATAAATTTATTGTTCATATTTGAAAA
>CAYJHG010000005.1:0-16961 GCA_964369535.1 uncultured Desulfovibrionaceae bacterium | reverse complement strand
AGGACTTAAAGTCTATTGCTCTGAAAGTGCTGCGGCAGCCATACATGACGACAAAGCAAAAGTTGCCGAATGGGGCATAGAAATTCTGCCCCTAGCGCCAGAAAATGCCGTTCCCGTATACCTTAGTGATTACGATGCCAACATTTGGCAGCAATTCTTACGCCAATGGAACTTGCCCTTACCGCAAAGGGTTCTTGCTTCTGCGCAAGACCACGGTTTGCACCTAGAAGGAAATAGAATTGGACGCATGCAAGACTGGCGCAACCTACTGCAAAAAACTGCGCATCCAGAGCATTGGCTTTATGTACAACCACCTTCGCACCTCACAAGACTTTGCACATTGCAAGGCCAAACTGGTGGCCCTGTATGTGATACGGGAACCAGCGCCATATTAGGCGCACTCTGCCAGCAAGAAGTGCTTGCCCGTTCACAGCGCGAAGGCATTACCATTATTAATGTGGGCAATGGGCATACCGTGGCAGCTCTTGTATATCAAGGCAAAGTAGTGGGACTTTTTGAACACCATACAGGCCAGCGCGAAATAAATGACTTTTTGAACGACCTTAAAGAATTTCGTTTAGGCTGGCTACCGGATGAACAAGTTCGTGCCACAGGTGGTCATGGCTGTATATTTGTGAATATTCCTGAAGAAGCAGGTTCTTTTGCGCCCACATTTATCCTTGGCCCCAAGCGACATATATTACAAGGGCAAGGCTTATTTATTGCCCCGCATGGTGATATGATGTTGGCCGGATGTTTTGGACTACTCAGAGCTTTTGCTCAATACGCAACATTTTAACTATGGGTGATAACATGGAAATTTTTGACAAAGCAGAACTCTTTTCACGAGAAGAAATAGAAAAAACTCAAACGAGTCGCTTGCGCGAAACCTTGGCTCAAACCCAAAAATGCGAATTTTATGCCAAACGCTTACAAGAAGCTGGTGTAAAACCTGACAGCATACAAAGTGTTGAAGATATACAAAAAATACCTTTCACTACCAAGGATGACTTGCGCAACAATTATCCCACAGGGCTTTTGTGTGTTCCACAAAAAGAGATTGTGCGTATGCACTGTTCAAGCGGCACCACCGGCACCCCAACAGCCATTTGCTACACAAAGAACGATTTAGATGCTTGGGCAGATTTAATGGCGCGCTGCATGCACATGGTAGGCGTAAGGCCAGACGATGTATTTCAAAATATGTCAGGTTATGGCCTTTTTACCGGTGGCTTGGGCATACACTATGGGGCTGAACGCCTTGGATGCTTTACCATTCCGGCAGGGGCTGGCAATTCACGCCGCCAGCTTAAAATTGTTAATGATTTCCAAACCAGCGTTGTGCACATTTTGCCTTCATATGCCCTTATTCTTGGTGGGCACTTAGAAGAGGCAGGCGTAGATCCCAAAACCTTGCCCTTGCGCATTGCACTCATCGGTGCCGAACCCTATACCGAAGAATACCGCCACCGCATAGAAACACTTTTCAATATGAAAGTTTATAATTCCTATGGTTTAAGCGAAATGAACGGACCTGGAGTTGCCTTTGAGTGTCAAGAGCAATACGGCATGCACGTTTGGGAAGACGCCTATATAGCAGAAATTGTAAACCCAGAAACGGGTCAACCTGTGCCCGATGGCGAAACTGGCGAATTGGTTATGACTACCCTTGGGCGTGACGGCATGCCTATTTTGCGTTATCGCACTCGTGATTTGACACGCTTTATTCCCGGTGATTGCCCTTGTGGTCGCAAACACAGGCGCATTGACCGCATACACGGTCGTGTGGACGATATGTTCATTTTGAAGGGTGTGAATATCTACCCCATGCAAGTGGAGCAAGTGCTCATGTCTTTCCGTGAAGTGGGTAAGAATTATCTTATTATTCTTGAAAATGACGGAGTTGCCGACCATATGCGTGTGCAAGTTGAAATCAACGAAGAACATTTTGTTGAAGACATGCGTATTTTGCGCAGTTTGCAAAAAAACATTGCCGGACGCATGCGCGATGAAATATTGGTCACTCCTAAAATAGAGCTTGTGCCATCGGGTAGCATTGCCACAAGCGAAGGCAAGGCTGTTCGCGTTCAAGACTCGCGCGAGAAGTAAAATAATATGGATATTTTTATACCCTTACCCATTGCCTATATGTTAACTTGGGCATTTTTAGTATTGCTTGGAGCCATACTATTTTTAAATATTTTCAGCTTACCCGCCAATTGGATAATGCTCGCCTTGGTGGGAGTTTGGAAATATGCCTATCCTGAAACCACGTCCATGAACTGGATATTTTTTGCCATACTCATAGGCCTTGCCCTCTTGGGTGAAGCCCTGGAATTTGCCCTGCAAATGCTTAAAGCCAAAAAATACGGCTCTTCTTCGACTGGCACGGTGGCCGGCATGATAGGTGCCATTGTGGGTGCCATCATGTTTGCACCGCTTTTTTTTGGCTTAGGCGCCCTATTTGGAGCCTTGCTTGGGGCTTTTGTGGGTAGCTACGTTGCAGAAATGCTTAAAAGAAGACCCCATCAAGAAGCAGTACAAGCCGCCTTTGGATCCATGATGGGACGTTTTTTGGGCACCATTTGCAAATGCGGTATTGGTGGGGTCATGCTTGCCATTATCAGCCGTTCTGTATGGCCCGAGACTGCAGAACCCGTGCAGCAAGTATTTAATATTTACATATCATTCTTTGTATAAAACGCTGCATTTATCGTATGGATACTACGTTCTTACACGGTCTTGAAGTGGTCATGGTCAAAAGCCGCTTTCCCGAAAACATCGGCATGGCTGCTAGGGCTTGCGCCAATATGGGTGCCGGCGGTATTGCCCTTGTGCAGCCTGAAATGTGGCACATAGAAAAGGCTCGCCCTTTAGCTACTGCCAAAGGTCAGCACATTTTAGAAAAGGTGCGCCTGTGTGATACTCTTGCACAGGCTTTAGAAAAACATACCCTTACTGTGGGAACCACAGCCAGAACCGGCGGTTGGCGACGTGAACTTTTGCATCCAGAACAAGCCGCAAAAGAAATTGTTGCAGCGCTTATTACAGGGGGCAGTGTCGCTCTTGTTATGGGGCCGGAAGACCGCGGCTTAAACAATGAAGAAATCGAACATTGCCAACGCCTTGTGACCATACCCACCACCGAAGCTGCTTCTTTAAATGTGGCACAATCTGTTTTATTACTTTTATACGAATGCTTTAAAGAAGCTCACAAACATCAATATGACCAACGCCCTAAAAATGAAGCAACATACATATGCGGCGCTGATCAAGAAAGACTTTATGAAAACCTCAAAACCACACTTTTGCACATAGACTATTTGCACGGTGATAATCCCGATTATTTCCTCATGCCCTTTCGCCGCTTTCTTGGACGTGTGGGGCTTAAACGGCACGAATACGACGCGCTCATGGGCATTTGTCGTCAAGTGCGCAATATGTGCAAGAGTAAATAGAACTGACAATTTGCATTATACCAGCGTATAGTTTACTATATGCCATGGATACTGTTTCACAAAGCCCCCCTACCCCCTTTGCCCCAATGGCCATGCACATGCAAGAATGGCTTGACCATCTTTTGGCTGAGCGAGGGCTTTCTGCGCACACTGTTGAGTCCTATGGGCATGACCTAAAAAATTTTCTCCACTATATACAAGAATGTCATACTGAAAAAAACATCAAAGAACTACCTGATCTTACTGAAAGTGATCTTTTCTTGTACATGGCATTTTTGCGAGCTAAAGGTTTCACAGGCCGCACCCTCTCACGCCATCTTTCCAGTTTGCGCGGTTTTTTTGCCTATGCCACCGAAGAAAGCCTTTTGCCCAAAAACCCCGCAGCCCTTTTAGAAAATCCTAAACTGCCTTCCTTATTGCCGGACTTACTCAGCCAAGAGGAAATGCAAGAAATTTTGCAAAAGCCCCTCATGCACGATCGTTTGGGACAACGCGATCGCTGCATGCTGGAATTGCTCTATGCCTCGGGTTTGCGCGTTTCTGAACTTTGCACTTTACGCTTAAGTCATATAGACTGGCAACGTAGGCTCATCCATGTTTTTGGTAAAGGCGGCAAAGCGCGCTTGGTGCCTGTACATGAAAAGGCCACCTTGCTTTTGCAAGACTATGTGAACGAGTGGCGAAAATTGTTTGACCCCAAAGAAGATTTTATATTTTTGAACCGTTCCGGCAAAGGCTTAACACGGCAATATGCTTGGAAAATGGTTAAAAAATATGCGCAACTTGCCGGCATTACGCGCGCCATTTCACCGCATACATTTCGCCATTCTTTTGCCACGCACCTTTTAGAAGGCGGTGCAGACTTGCGCACTGTGCAAATACTTTTGGGACACAGCGACATTGCAGCTACAGAAATTTATACCCATGTGCAAGTGCGGCGTTTGCAGGATATGCATAAGCGCCATCATCCACGAAGCAAAAAACCTATTATGTCAAATATTACCGAGGAAAAAAAGCCATGAAGTGCCCGCCCATGACAAGCAACACGCTAAAACTCATTTCAGGGGCAGAGAGCACTACGCTCATTACCTGTCATGGCAGTGCTGATTTTGACGCCTTTGCCGCCATCATTGGCGCCAGTATCTTATATCCCGGCGCCACTTTACTTTTTCCCGGTTCACAAGAACGCAGCCTGCAAACTTTTTTTAATGACAGCGCCCTCTTTGCTTACAACTTTACAAAACATGAAGATATTGATTGGCAAAATTTCACGCGCCTTGTGGTGGTGGACACAAGGCAACGATCACGCCTAAGCCATGTGCAAACTTTGCTTGAGCGAAAAGATGTGGAAATCCATGTTTGGGACCATCACCCCATTTCCGGAGATGACATAGAAACACCGCATATGTTTGTGGATAATTTGGGTTCCACCACCACGCTCATCATACGAGAAATCCGCGCTCGCAATTTAGATATCTCTTGCCAAGACGCTACCATATTAGGACTTGGCATTTATGCCGACACCGGTTCTTTTACCTATTCATCCACTGTGCCCGAAGACTATCTGGCCGCCGCATGGTTGCACGAAAAAGGCATGGATGTAACATCCATTGCCGACCTTGCTGCTCATGAGCTTACCAGCGCACATATCCAAGCCCTTTCAGCCCTTTTGGAATCAGCCACCACCTATCAAGTGGGTAGCATTCCGGTGGTCATAGCCGATGTTTCCATGGAGCATTATCTTGGTGACTTTGCCCTGCTTGCGCATAAGCTTATGGAAATGGAACGCTTTCAAGTGCTATTTGCTTTGGGTCGTATGGCCGACAGGGTTACAGTGGTGGCGCGTAGTCGCAACGAAAATATCAATGTGGGGCGCATTTGTACAAATCTTGGAGGTGGCGGACATGCCTATGCCGCTTCAGCCTCGGTTCGCCATAAAACAATACAGCAAATTCGTGAAGTTATATATCAAATGCTATTTAGCCAAGTGCAAGACCATAAAAAAGCCAGTCAATATATGACTTCGCCCCCCATAGGCATTGAAGAAAACAAAAGCATGCAAGAAGCTTATGACCTTATGACTCATTTTGGTTTTAAGGCCATACCTATTTTTGCGGTGGGCACACAGCATTGTGTGGGCATTTTAGATGCACACACCGCAAGCCGCGCTGTTAATCACAAACTCACCGATATTCAAAATTATATGCAGCAGAATTTTTTGAGCCTCACCCCCCATGCGGCCTTAAGTGATCTTATGGATATTATTGTGGGGGCAAGGCAACACCTTGTGCCCATTGTGACCACAAGCCCCGAAGATTCTCAACAAAAAACCATAGGCGTGGTGACGCGCACAGATCTCATCCATATTTTTGCAGATGATCCAAAAGGTATACCCAGCCCTTTGCGTGAAAATCGCAAAGAACGCAACCTTGCCAAGGTAATGCGCGAACGTTTGCCTCAAGATATTTTACAATACCTTAAAAAAGCAGGGGAATTAGGTGATAGACTAGGCGTTTCAGTCTATGCCGTGGGCGGTTTTGTGCGCGATCTTTTGCTTGAAAGAGAAAATGCAGACCTTGACCTTGTGGTTGAAGGCAATGGCATTGCTTATGCTAAAGAATTGGCTAAGGAATTGGGCGGGCGCATGCGTGCTCACCAAGCTTTTCTTACCGCTGTGGTTACTTTTAAGGAAAATGACATAGAAAAACATATAGATGTGGCATCAGCCCGCTTAGAATACTATACTCATCCGGCAGCCATGCCCACGGTGGAACTTTCGTCTTTAAAACTAGATCTTTTTAGGCGAGATTTCACCATCAATGCCTTGGCCATACGTTTGAGCCAAAACACCTTTGGGCAGTTGGTTGACTATTTTGGTGGACAGCGCGACATAGGCGACAAACGCGTGCGTGTATTACACACCTTAAGTTTTGTGGAAGACCCGTCAAGAATTTTACGCGCTGTGCGTTTTGAACAGCGCTATGCCTTTAAGCTTGGCCCCATGGTGGAAAAGCTCATAAAAAATACCCTTACCTTGCAACTTATGAGCAAACTTTCAGGCGCGCGCCTTTTTCATGAATTTACAATGATCTGCCAAGAACCAAACCCTGTATTCGCTTTAAAAAGACTTGATTCTTTAGGGGTTTTAGCTGCCATTGAAACACATTTTACGCTTAATCCCGCTAAAAAGGAATTATTATACTCCATAAAAAACGTGATTGATTGGTACCACTTGCTGTATTTTTCCAAAGTGCCTGAGCGTTGGAGCTTATACGCACTAGCTCTTTGCCATAAGCTTAACTACAAAGAGAGCATAAAACTTATCAAAAGACTTGGTGTCCCTAAAGTTCAGCAAGACAATTTTATGCATTTGCGCGAAGACATACGCAAATTACGACCAGAAGTGGAAAAATGGTATACACAAAAAGGCAATATTAGCGCCCTTTGTGAACTTTTAGACAAAGCAAGCCTTGAAAGTCTACTTTTTATTATGGCGCGCATACAATCAGAAGACTTACGTCGCCATATTTCACATTACATAACCACTTGGAAAAATGAAAAAATAGATCTTGGCGGTAGAGACCTTATGGATCTTGGCCTGGAGCCTGGGCCCATTTTTGGACAACTCATGCGCCAATTAAAATCAGCCAAATTAGACGGCCTAGCCCCCACAAAAGAGAGTCAATACATACTAGCTAAAGCATTAATACTACAAGCAAAAAGAAAAAAACTGCGTAAAAAAACAAAATCATTAAAAACTAGCTAAGAATATTGTAGCACACAAGGCTTGCTCGTGAATGTAAAAAGGTGTATGTGTTAAGAGAGGATTGAGTATACATTTACAATCACAGGCTCTTGCCTATATATGCACAGCTTAAAAAAGGAAGAAAGGGCTATGAAAGTACTATGGGCACCATGGCGTCTTGACTATATTTTAGGCCCAAAACCAGATTCTTGTGTTTTTTGCATACCCAAACACACAAAAGAAGATAGAGAACGCTGCATTTTATACAGAGGGC
Source organism: uncultured Desulfovibrionaceae bacterium (assembly GCA_964369535.1). Classification (GTDB taxonomy): domain Bacteria; phylum Desulfobacterota; class Desulfovibrionia; order Desulfovibrionales; family Desulfovibrionaceae; genus CAYJAD01. Next base: position 9,484 of record CAYJHG010000005.1, on the reverse strand, counting down.
AGTATTGCTATGTGATAATGAATAAATATCCTTATAATAATGGGCACCTTATGGTAACACCCTATGAACATATTATGGATTTTACAGCCTTAAAAGCTGAAGCAGCTCATGAAATGATGGACTTATTACAAGCTTGTACTGCCATCTTAAAAGAACGCTTTAATTGTCAAGGAATAAACATTGGTTTGAATCTTGGGGAAGCAGCTGGCGCAGGAATTCGTGAACACTTGCACTTTCACCTTGTACCGCGTTGGAATGGTGATTCTTCGTTTATGGCTGTTATGGATGAAGTGCGCATGGTGCCGGAACACCTTGACGCTAGTTATAAAGCTCTAAAACCCTATTTTGAAAAACTTTTTCTAAAAGCTTGAGGAGGCTTTGCGTATGCGTTATTTGAAGGTTTTAATTACTGTCCTACTTTTTTTCTTAAGTATGATTTTCTTTTTCCAAAACCAAACCATACTTTCCACAGAAATGGTTTTACAACTAAACCTTTTCTTTATGGAACCCATGCAATCTATAGCTTTACCTTTTTATTTTCTAGTATTAGCTGCTTTTTTGGTGGGTGCACTTTCTGCCTTACTCATACTCATATGGGATAAAATGCAACTTTCTGCTCGGTGTATGAAAGCGAACTGGCGCGTTAGTTCTTTAGAAAAAGAAGTTACTAAGCTTAAGGCTTCGCAAAACAAAGTAGAAAGCAGTGGTGGACTTTTTAGCCGCAAACCCAAAGAAGATAAAAGCCTTAGCGCTTCAACCACAGCCCCCAAAGAAAAACCAGTGGTAGAAGACATTGTTGCACCAGACCCCGATAAACATTGATTTTAAGGGCATACGATAGTATGCCCTTTTTATACATAAACAACACTATGCCACAAAAATCCATCACATCCATAGGCAAAGAAGGCCATGAAAACTTACAAGAGGGACAAAATGCCCATCCCAAAGATGGCATAAAAATGACCCCCATGTTTGAGCAATATTTGCGCATAAAGGCTGACTATCCCCATGCTTTGCTTTTTTACCGCATGGGTGATTTTTATGAGCTTTTTTTTGAAGATGCCGTCACAGCAGCGCGAGAATTGCAAATCACTCTCACTAGCCGTCACAAAGATAGCCCTGCCCCTGTGCCCATGTGCGGTGTACCGTGGCATGCTGCCAGAAATTATGTTGCACAACTCATTGCCAAGGGCTTTCATGTGGCCATTTGCGAACAAGTGGAAGACCCAAAAAGCACCAAGGGACTTGTAAAACGCGAAGTTACCCAAATATTAACACCGGGCACTGTCATTGACGATGACACTTTAAATGCCAAAAGCCATAATTACCTTGCGGCCATTTTTTGGAATAATACACAATCCCAAGGAGCACTAGCCTTTGTGGATGTTTCAACGGGCAAATGGTCCGGCTTAACTTGCAAAAAAACTTATGAACTCTGGCAGTGGGTTGAAAAAATCGCTCCAAAGGAATTGCTCATTCCGGAAGATGAAAAAATCCCTGCGGAAGTGCTCTTAGAAGGCACTCAGCGCATTCGTGTGGCTGTTCGCAGTCACTTTGAATTAAGCACCAACACTCGCCTCATTCTTGAAGCTCAAGGGGTTCAAGAACTTGCAGCCCTTAATTTAGAAAACAGCCCAGAACTTACCCGCGCTTGTGGCGCTCTTCTTGTATATTTAAGTCAAGTACAGCGCTGCGATATTAGGCACTTACAACCTTTTACCCCCTTAGACGTGAGTAAACACCTTATTATTGACGAACTCACCGAACGCAATCTTGAAATATTCACACGTTTAAACGGACGTAAAGGTTGCGGCACCCTTTTCCATGTTCTTGACCATACTTTAAGCCCCATGGGCGGACGTTTGCTTGAAGATAACTTGCGTTATCCCATGCGTCGTAGCAATGCCATTATGAAGCAGCAACAAGCTGTGAGCTATTTACATGCGCACAATGAAACACGCCGCCAAGTGCGCGAAGCTTTAAAGTGCATTTTTGACCTTGAGCGCATCAGCACACGCGTGCATATGCAAAGGGCATACCCTAAAGATTACCTATCTTTACGCAACAGTCTGCAAACTTTGCCCATGCTGCAAGGCGCTGTTATAGCTCAAGTAGAAACAAAAGAATTGCCCCCCATCTTACAAAGTCTCATGGAACATTGGGACAATTTGCAAGAAATTACAGACCTTTTGCACAGTGCCCTTTTAGAGAATGCGCCCAATGTTATCACAGAGGGAGGCATTTTTAAACAAGGGTATCATGAAAAATTAGACATATTGCTGGACCTTGCCGAACACGGCGAGCAAAAGCTACAAGACATGCTTGCATTAGAGCAAAAAAACACAGGTTTACACAAGCTTAAACTGGGCTTTAACCGTGTTTTTGGCTATTATTTTGAACTTACCCGCTCAGCTCAGGCAGCCCAAGGTGATACAATTCCAGAGCACTTTGTGCGCCGTCAAACCCTTGCCAATGCAGAACGCTTTACCACAGAAGCTCTGAAAAACCTTGAAGAACAAATTATGCAAGCTGCGGAAAAGCGCAAAAATTTAGAACACGAACTGTTTATGGACTTGCGCCACAAGGTAAACAATGAGCGCAGCCGCATACTCTTTATGGCACATATCATAGCTAGGCTTGATTATTGGCAAAGCTTGGCAGAAGTGGCACGAAAAAATGTGTGGACGGCACCGGAATTTGAAGAGGGTCAAGGCTTGAGCATACGCGAAGGGCGCCACCCTGTTGTAGAAAGCATTATAGGCACGGGCAATTTTGTGGCTAATGATATAACCCTTGACCAATACCGCCGCCTTTGCTTGCTCACAGGCCCCAATATGGCCGGTAAATCAACAGTATTGCGCCAAACAGCCATCATCTGTCTTCTGGCTCAGATGGGCTCTTTTGTGCCGGCAAGCCATGTGCGTATGGGTACGGTGGACAGAATATTTTCTCGCGTGGGAGCTTCGGACAATTTAGCCGCCGGGCAAAGCACATTCATGGTAGAAATGATGGAAACGGCGCGTATTTTACGTCAATCCACCAAGAATAGTTTGGTTATTTTAGACGAAATAGGACGCGGCACCAGCACCTATGACGGCTTAGCACTGGCTTGGGCTGTGGTAGAAGAACTCACAAAACGTGGACAAGGCACCATTCGCACCCTTTTTGCCACGCACTATCACGAACTCACCGCCTTAGAAAGTAGCCTTCCCCATGTGTTTACCATGAATATAGCCATATGCGAACATGGCGGTGAAGTGCTCTTTTTACATCGCCTTGTACCTGGCCCTTCAGACAGAAGTTATGGAGTAGAAGTGGCGCGCCTTGCCGGTGTGCCCATGCCTGTGGTGCAAAGGGCCAGAGAAATTCTAGCTAAGCTTGAAGGCAAAGGACTTGCTCCCAAAAAAGAACAGGCTTCTGTCTTGCCGGGTCTCCAATTACCGCAAAAAAAATCTCAAGAAGCGCCCCCCGAGTTACCGCATGTAGTTCAAGAAGAAGCACAAGTACACCCCTTAGTGCAAATACTCAAAGACTGCGACCCCAATAGTTTAAGCCCCTTAGACGCTTTACAAAGAATCACAGAATGGAAAATGCTTTGGGGTAAATGAGTAATAAGGGATTTTTTTGTTTGTAAGTCGCTGTGGAATATATCTTTATCCGAAAAGTAAGATTTTTGAGGTGTTCGCTGGGATACTTAGGATGATTATTTTGCTTACTTTCGCGAAATTTATCTTTTTTATGCGCACTGCGTCAGATGAAATTTTTCTTGTACGCATGTACTTGAGTACATTTACGCAGAAAAATTCCCTCTTCCTTGTGCGCATAGAAAAATCTGAAAATCCCTAAAATTAACCAAAAACCAACCATCCGCTTTTTTGCTGACAATAAGATAGTTTAGCTTTTTCCTTTATCTTTGTAATGTGACAAAAAAGCGGAAGCTCGAAGGGATCCCCCCACACATCGCCTTCGCTTGCGCTATGGCTCCGCGCACCCCCCTTATAGCCTGGCGGCAAGGGGGGAAGGTAAGCGCTAATGCGCTATTTTTTCATTTTCCGCTCATAATGAGCGATACCTTTAATTTAAAAGACTATCTATGAATTTTTTCCCAAATAACTTCAGTGGGCAACTTGTGTAAATGCAATACCCTAAGCACATAACATATGGCGCCAAAAGTCAAAGCCACAATAAAGGCTACCCAAAAACCCGCAGGCCCCATGGCAGGCACAAGCCACGATGTGCTGCTCAAAACATAGCCCAAGGGAAAACCAATAATCCAGTATGAAATAAAGCCCATAATGAGTATATAGGTTGTATCATTATATCCGCGCAAAACCCCAAGACATACAATTTGCAAAGTGTCTACAATTTGATACATGGCCGCCAAAAAAATCAAAGTTGCAGAAAGCGTAACCACGCCCAAATCATCATTATAAATATAGGGTATTTCATGACGAAACACATACATGCCCACAGCGCAAAGCACAGCTAAAAAAAGCCCCACGCAAACACTTGTCCAGGCAATGAGGCGCGCATGCACAAATTGTCTAGCGCCCAAACAATATCCCACACGAATGGTGCAAGTAAATGCTAGGGAAAGTGGAATAATAAAGATTACATGCCCTACATTCATAGCAATTTGATGCCCGGCCACGGCCACAGTACCCAAGGGGGCTAAAACAAGGGCTGATACGGCAAAAAGCGACACCTCAAAAAGTAAAGCCAATGCTCCCGGAAAACCTATGCGAAAAATACGTCGTATTTCCCGAAAATCCACACGCTTAAAAGACTGTTCTGCATGTGTATCCGCATCACTTGTTTTATTTGGCACAGCATGAACTTGCTTAAAAAACAATGGCTTAAATAAAGAGCCAAGGGCTCTCATATCTTTATCTCGCAAAACAAAATACGCCATGGAAAGCCCCATGACCCAAAAACAAAATGCTGTGGCCACACCACAACCCACAGCGCCCAAGGTCGGCGCTCCGAATTTTCCATAAATAAGTATATAATTCAAGGGGATATTTAATAATAATGCAAAGAAAGAGACAACCATGGCCGGCCGTGTGCGCGAAAAACCTTCAAGCATACCACGAATAACAATAAAGAGATAAAATCCCGGCAATCCCCAAAGTACGGCTTGCAAGTATCCTTCGGCAAGTCTTGCCAATTGTGGCTCAAGGCCAAAACTTTGCATTATGCCTGAAATAGCATACAAAGACAACATAATGGGTAAGGCCAACATGCAACCTGTCCAAATACCCTGTCGCACAAAATGTGGTAGATAGCTTGTGCGCCTTTCGCCCACCAGCTGTGCACACAAAGGCGTCATGGCATGCAACAAACCCACACCAAAAAGCATAAGCGGATTTAAAATAGAACAGGCCACCGCCACAGCAGCCATATCCACAGCACTGGATTGCCCAGTCATTACAGTATCTACAACGCTCATGCCTGTGCTAGCCAATTGCGCCATATAGATAGGCCCTCCCAAACGCAATAAACGCTTAGACTCAGAGGGAGAATAAAATCTAGAATAAAATTTCCGCATATAATTTTTATGGTAAAATTGTTGTGATAAGTGGCATTGTATATGCCCTCTTTGCGGAAAACACAAGAGAGATTATGTTGTCTTACTGCCTTAAAAGCGTTTTTTTTACAAAGCTATTGCAAAAGCCTAACATGCATTGAAGATTTTTTTGAGGAAGCCTATCTAGTCAAACCCTGTATAGACTCGACCGCGCAGTAAAGAGTTTTTCGTTAGTGGTATCATTTACGCTTAAAGAGTTTTTCTAAGTCATTGCCAGAAAAGCGCAACACACAAGGCCTTCCGTGTGGGCAATACTCTCTATTAGGCACGGGCAACCATTGCTGCAAAAGTCCAAGTGCTTCATCACGGGTGAGTTTTTGTCCGGCCTTAATGGCTCCCTTGCAAGATAGGGAAATAAAATGCGCTGATAAATCGTCTTTTTGCCCGGCCAATACTTCGCGCACAAAAATCTTGGCTGCCCCTTGATCGAGCATGGGCGGAATGGCTGTAATGCGAAGCAAAGACTGAGTGTGCTCAAGCTCAAAGCCAAGAGCTTTGAATGTGGGCAAAACTTGATGTAAAGTTAATTCCAAGGGCAAAGCCAAAAACTGTCCTGCCAAATGTCCAGCAGAATGATCTAAAGCTTGTTCTACAGATGGCATAGGTCCCTGCTCCACCTGCACTTGCATACGCGTATACAAAATCCTCTCATGAGCCGCATGCTGGTCTACAAGCAATAAAGCACCGTTCACATCGCGCAACACAAGGTATGTATTATCAATCTGCCCCCAATAGCTCATGCCGCCCAAATCCGGTTTTTCTGAAAAATTTACCTCTGAACATTGGTCAGGAGCATATTTTTCGTCATGTATTACAGTATGTTCCATTGCCATACTTGCAGGCATATCTTCATAATGGGTGTGACTGTCAAGGCATGGACCATAACCACGCCCTTCTTCTCCTAAACCATCACGCACAGGCAGAACACCAAAGGGTTCAGATGGCTGTTGTCTATTGTAAGATGGTGCATACTCTGCGCCAGATTTTGCTTCAAAAAATTTTTTTTCTTCAAACTTTTTTTGCCCCTGCATGACACCATCATGGTCAATGCGCCCCCAAAAGCCTTGAGCTTGCACGGGAGTTGAGTTTTGAAATGGCAATGAGTTTTGCGCCTCAAAGGGATTAGTTGAAGGTTTTGTAAAATCTGCATAGGCTGTATCTTGAAATTGCTCTAGCATGGACAAAAGGCCACGCCGCACACAAGAAAACACAGCCGAAGTATCGCGAAAGCGCACCTCGGTTTTGGCAGGATGCACATTTACGTCTACTTCTTCCGCATCAATTTCTAAAAAAAGTACCACTTGTGGAAAATCTTTAGTGGTCAAACGCCCCTTATATGCCTCGCGCACGGCAGAAGCCAAAGTTTTATCACTCACAATACGTCCGTTTACATAAAAAAGCATGCGATCTGCCCGCGGCTGACTTCCGTGTGGCAAAGATGCCATGCCATGCACTTTTATGTCGTGGCGTGTATAAGCAAAAGGCCGCATGGCCTCCATGACCAAGGGCGGCCAAAGTTCAGCCAAACGCTCGGCCAAATTTTGCCCTTGGGCTAAATTCAAAGCATTGCGCTCCCCAAGCATGAGCGAAAAGCCCACATCACAACGGGCAAGCGCTAAACGAACAAGCCACTCTTGAGCTTTTTTTGCTTCGGTGGCAGGTGTTTTTAAAAACTTTAACCTTGCTGGAATATTTGAAAAAAGGTCACGCACTTCCACAATGGTGCCCTTTTGCAAAGACATAGGCCCCTTATGGCGCACTTTGCCAAATTCCACCTCAAGCTTTTGCGCAAGTTCTGCCTGTGAAGAATCTTCGCCAATGGCAATGGAAGTTATGGAAAAACGCGCCACCGAAGCAATGCTTGGCAAAGCTTCTCCGCGAAAACCATAGGAATAAATGGATTGCAAATCATCAAGTTTTTGTATTTTACTGGTAGCATGACGTGTTACGGCAAGTTCTAATTGGTCGGCAGCAATGCCATACCCATTGTCTTGAATACGGATAAGACTTTGCCCACCATTTTCAAGCTGAATGCTTACCATGGTGGCACCGGCATCGAGAGCATTTTCTACAAGTTCTTTGACCACAGAGGCTGGGCGTTCTACCACCTCTCCGGCTGCAATTTGATTACGCAATTCTGGCGAAAGCAAACCAATGGTACGTCTGTTTTTCATGAGGTAAGCATACTCTTTTCTAAAAAATTGAGCAAGGGTCTTGCATTTTGTATAAAAAGGCTTATTAACATAATGAAAGAATAAAGAAATGCATTTTGCCTATACGCAACAACACATTCATTATTCTACATTTTTAGTTTTATCGCAATTTAGCACCAACTACAACCATATAGTTTTACTTAACTATTTTAATTGAAAACTTAGCTTGACGCAAGAAGAGAGGAAGTGTAGTTATCTATAATGGAATTGAAATTGTTTCTACAGTACATAACTATACATCTTTTTGAGCATCAAAAAGACGCTTAAAGTTTAGGACAGCCTTACGTGAAAAAAGATATAGAAAAAATTGTTAAAAAGCCTTGCTCCGACATTCCAGAACCCGGATTTGATCCTGAAATGCTTTTTGTAGAATGCGCCCGTTGCGGCAGCCCTGTCCTGTGGGAAAAGGGGCGGTCTACTGAAATATTGGAAGGTGCCGGTATTGACTCCTTAGAGCTTGACCCTTATTGCTTACTTGTTACCGACGGATGCCCCAAATGCAGCCAAGGCAAAAGATACAGTGTACAAGTATTTCGCGTAGAAGCACCCCACTCTTCTTGGGGTAACTATGGGCGTTTTGGTAGAGCTTAACCAAGATTGATTTCAAAGAAGTCTCGCCATAGTAGATATTTTTTGCACAGCGCTATAGTATTAGCTTGCATGCTGCCCCCCTTTCTTCATAAAAACTCCACTCCTTTTTATTTACCACACATTTAAGATTATATCTTGCCATTTTTTTTTGATTTACGTTATTTCCTTTCTCAAAAACGTGAGTCAAAAAAAGCTTTCCCATATATGTACCTTCTGTTATAGATAAGCATATATCTAGTTTTATATTTTAAGCTCTACAGCTTTAAACATAAAACCAGCAAAATAGCTAAAGGTGCTGACATGCATAAACTTCGTTTGAGTCTTCTCTTTTTGGGATTGCTCATGGTATTTTTTCTTTTAACGGCCTTCTTGCCCTATGATACGGTGATACAAAAATCCCAAAGCTCTGTGCATCCCCAAAGTGTTTGGCACGAAGGGCAAGTAATTTCTGTGTATGACGGCGACAGTATAACCCTTAAGGATAAGCAAGGCCAAAAGCACAAAATACGTTTATACGGCATTGATTGTCCGGAAAAGGCGCAAAAATATGGTAAAGAGGCAAGCCTAAAAACCAAAGAGCTGCTTTTGCACAAATATGTTTTAGTGGAAGTTCTTGCTACAGATCGCTATAAACGTCATGTGGCTTTAGTGTATACCAAAGACAATATTCGTACAAAATCCAGTGTACAGGAACATCTTGTACGCGAAGGTTTAGCTTGGGTATATCCGCAATATTGCAAAAATCAAACTTTATGCAGCAATTGGATGCGATTACAAAAAAAAGCTGCCACAGCCCCGCATGAATTGGGCTTATGGCAGCAAAAAAATCCTTTGGCGCCTTGGCAATACAGAAAGGCAAAGCGCAAAAGAAAATAAATTATTACACAGTTATATTAAAAAATGACAACAATTCATTTGTGTCTTCGCTAAAACTTGAGGTGAAACGCATCATAAGTTCCGGCGCAACGCTTTCTTCGCTTAAAACTTCACGCATCATGGTTTCATCGTTGGCAAGACCCAAGCTGTCCATGAGTTCGTTAAAATGATTGTACATATTATTCCACAATTCGGCATATTTTTCCGGATCTTTTTC
>CAYJHG010000004.1:0-16979 GCA_964369535.1 uncultured Desulfovibrionaceae bacterium | reverse complement strand
AGATGACAGATTGGAGGGCTTGCACTTCGTATGCAAGGGCAGTTCTTGTCTTTTTAAGAGCTGTGACAATCCATCTTCAAAACTTTTGTTAAAGGGTGTATCCCTTTATCCTTGTCTTTTAAGCTTTCATGGAGAAAGCACCTCTTTTTCACAGTTTAAAAGGCATGGATTATGTGCACACCCTCTTCTTGACATAGAGAGCTATTTATTTAAATATAATTTTCTAGCTTTGAAATTTGAATGATAGTATATGCCTTCTTACTTTTTTTCAGGAGGATTACACAATGTTCACACAAGTTTCGCTTCTTTGGAAATTTTTTGGCTTTTTCCAAACCCCTTTTATCCGCCTATGGCATGTACTTGCCATATTTGCTGTCACGGCCCAATGTCTAAAATGGTTCCGCGAGCCTTTTTTTGACACATGGCACATTGAGCTTGGGCTTTTGCTTGTGCCCTTTGTCTGTATTTTCTTATGTGTAAGCTTTTCTAGGCGTGGCTTTCGCTATTTCTTTCCCTATCTTTGGGGTGATATTGGACAACTGCGCAAAGACATAGAAAAAATCAGCCAAGGCAATATACCGGCTCCGCGCCCAGGTGGGCTACCCGGTATTATTCAAGGTATTGGATTTATCTGTTTTTTCCTAACGGTATTTTTAGGCTTTATTTGGTATGTACTTTGGGGAAGCTCGCCTAGCCTTTCCGTTGATTTTTTGCACTGGCATAGATATATAGCCGTGGCTCTTGCCATATACGCCTTTGGGCACGGCTTTATGGCCTTGTGTCATTTTAACATTTGGAAAAAAAACCAAGCAGCGCAAATGGCAAAAGCTGCTAAAAAATCATAAAAAGCGCACCATTTCAAAAAGCTTACGCCGCGGCGTGGCAGAAATATAATAATACTGGTTTTGCGGTATATAAATATAGGGTATGTCTTCCGGCCTTTGCTTTAAAAAAAGCGAGAGAATACTACGGTTTACAGCCTGATGCCCCACAATGAGCAGGGGTGAGTCGCCGGCCAAAAACAGCGCTCGCCTAAGCCCTTTGCTCACACGTTCGCGCAGTACTTTATAGCTTTCCCCTTGAGGGTAGGCATAAGCATATTTATCGGCATGGCGTTGCTCCATCACCTGAGGCATAGACACACGAATGTCTTCATAGCACATGCCCTCACAATCGCCTGCCCAAATTTCGTCAAATTCTGTAAGTGCAAGCTGCATGGTTTGTGGGCGCGAGGCCAAAATGGGCGCTGCCGTTTGGTGAGAACGCAAACGGGTAGATGTAAACACCCACGGAATTTCCACCTCTTGCACATGGGCAGCCATGGCCTTGGCCTGCTCTTGCCCTTTTTGAGTTAAAGGAGGATCACCACCAATACGACCTTCAAGATTAAACTGCGTTTGCCCATGCCGCATAAGATATAAACTGCGCACAAAACGCGATACCACCACATGACGTATGGCTGCATAATGCGGCGAGCCATCGCAAGGTTTTTCTTTGATAATGCTGTTGGCGGTAGCATCTACACGCATCCAATACAGTTCATCCGCCCCCACAGGGGTATATATTTGCTCATAATAGCCTATGCGAGATTTAAAACACTCTAAGGCTTCTTTTTTTGACATGCCCTTAAATTCCGGAAGGTTGCACTTAAGGCGCACGAATTTATCCAATAAAAGAGGGTCTTCATTAACGCATTCCACATATAAAATGGGATGGTCGGTTAAGGTGGCATTGATGACTTGACGACGAGCACGACTGGCATTGGTGGCGTCCAAAATGGCAACATGCCCCCCATCTGCAAGAAATTTTCGCGCCTCGGCCATATTTTCAAGTGCTATATTTTCGCGAGCTTCACGCCCAAAAGTATTGTCTGGAGAATAAAATTGCGGTTCGGTGGACTGAGGACCTGCCAACAGGCGGCGTACATTACCATTATTAAAAATAGCCGCCTTGGTGCCTTCTTCAATCAATCCTTCGCAAATGCGCTTGGCAAGAGTGCTCTTGCCCCTGGCCGGTAAACCCACCATGGCTACATACAATTTTGATGACATATATACTCCCGCTTATCAGGCTGCCCTGCGTCCATTATAAACCAACACATCGTGATAAAAAAAGGAGAAAAACCTTTTTTATTACTAACAAAAGCTTTTCTCCTTCAATTAAGATTAAGATCAGATTTATTGAACAATCAATTTCAAAAAGCGCTTGCTGCCCAATTTAATTTCATAAGTTCCTGCTTTGAGGGCGCTTTGAGCATCTTCGCAGCGGGTACCATTTATGGAAAATGCCCCTTCTTTGATAAGGCGACGAGCTTCGCCGCGCGACTTCACAAGCCCGGCAGATTCAAAAAATATGGGTGGGGTACTTTCTTCGCCCTCTTTGCAAATATGCTCCGGTGCGTCGGTGGGAAAAGCGCCCTTGCCGCCGGCAAATACCGCATTAAAGCCTTGACGGGCTTCTTTTGCATCATGTTCACTGTGATAGCGCGAAACCATTTCTTCTGCCAAATCTTCCTTGGCTATTTTCGGGTGCAGGCTGCCATCTTCTACGGCTTTTTTCAAAGCGGCGATTTCGTCCAAAGTTTTTGTGGATAAGAGTTCATAGTAACTCCACATAAGCTCATCTGAAATAGACATGACCTTACCAAAAATATCCTTGGGATTTTCATCGATGCCAATATAATTACCATAAGATTTTGACATCTTGCGCACGCCATCTGTGCCCACTAAGAGCGGCATGGTAAGAATGCACTGTGGTTCCAACTCGTATTGGCCTTGCAAGTGACGCCCCACCAAGAGGTTAAACTTTTGGTCGGTACCGCCCATTTCCACATCTGTTTTCAAAGCCACAGAGTCATAACCTTGACACAGAGGATATAAAAATTCATGCACAGAAATGGGCCTTTGTTCTTTGTAGCGTTTTTCAAAGTCATCGCGCTCAAGCATACGTGCAACAGTATAGCGTGAAGCTAAGCGTATAAAATCTGCAGCTCCCATGCTACCAAGCCATTCGGAGTTAAAGCCCACGGTAGTTTTTTCAGGGTCTAAGATTTTGAAAACTTGTTTTTTGTATGTTTCTGCATTGGCGAGCACTTGTTCACGCGTTAAGGGTGGGCGCGTTTCAGAACGACCAGAAGGATCACCAATAAGCCCCGTAAAATCACCAATCAAAAATACCACATTGTGCCCAAGCTCTTGGAAATGCCGCATTTTGTGCATAACTACCGTATGCCCAAGGTGCAAATCTGGCGCTGTGGGGTCAAAGCCCACTTTTATATTTAAGGGTTTACCACGCGCAATTTTTTTGCGTAATTCAGCTTCGTCAATAAGCTCGGCAATGCCACGCTTGATAAGAGCCATTTGTGCGTCTATGTCTTTCATTGTTACCTCAAGTATGCTCAATTTTATGGAAAGCCATACTTACAGGCTTCGGCCTTGATGTCAACTCTTTGGACATAAGGGGCAAAATTTTGAGCATGTTTTTTGCATCTTGCGTATATGCCTAAATAGGTATACTTTTTAGTTGGATAATTTAAGGATATATTTATGTTGCTCTATATACACGTTCCATTTTGCCGTACTAAATGTAATTATTGCGCTTTCCACTCCGTGCCCTTGGGCAAAGGTGTTGAACCTTTGCAATCCTTAGCCTTTAAGGAATACATGGACACCTTGCTTTTAGAGCTTGCCGTGTGGGGTGATAAGTACAATGGCACACCTGTGCGCTCCATCTTTTTTGGGGGCGGCACCCCAAGCCTTTTGCCTGCGCGTATGGTGCACATCATATTAGAACGTATCCAAAAAATGTTTACCTTAGGAGATAGCCACAACGGACTTAGCACACCTGTGGAAGTAACCCTTGAGGCCAACCCTGAATCTTTGCGCAATAAAAGGCATGTTTATGACCTTGCAAAGGCCGGAGTAAATCGCTTATCCATTGGCCTGCAAAGCCTTGATGACGAATATTTACGTATGCTTGGGCGTTCGCATAAAGTGCGTGATTCTTTATATGCCGTTATGCACGCTCGCGAATGCGGTATCAGCAATATTAATGTGGATCTTATGTGGGCTTTGCCGGGGCAAGGCGTTAAACATTGGCTCAACACCTTGCGCGAAGTGACTCGCATGAAGCCTACGCATATTTCTGCCTATGGGCTCACCCTTGAACAAGGCACAAAGCTTGAATTACAATACGAAGAAGGGCTTTTGCAATTACCGCCAGAGCGTGATCAATCTACCATGTTTATGGAAGGGGCGGCGCTGCTTGAAGAACAAGGCTATTTACACTATGAAATTTCCAATTTTGCCCGCATGGGCTTTCAATGTCGGCACAATTTAGGCTATTGGGAAGGTAGCGATTATATTGGTCTTGGTCCTTCTGCCACATCCACGGTACAGGGCAGAAGATGGACAAATCCCATGAGCCAAAAAGCATGGGCCCATGCTGTTCAAGAAAGAACTCTTGACGCAAATTCTGAATTATTAAGCCCCAAAGAAAGAGTGCTTGAGCTTGTTATGCTGCGCTTGCGCACATCACGCGGTTTACGCATAAAAGCGTACAAGGCCATAACAGGTAGAAATTTTATGGAAGACAATGCCAAACTCATCCAAGCCTTGCATGAAAATGGGCTCATACGCATACGCCACGGCTATTTACGCTTGACCCGCAGTGGCATGCTTGTTTCCAACAGTATTTTGTCAAACCTTTTTGCCCACACAGAAAATTGCCTAGAAGGCATTTTAGACAATGACAGTTTTTTGGAACGCGGCACAGAACACGACATTGAAAACGACACAGAAGTGTCCGAAGACTAAAATGTACAATTATGATAATCATTGATAATCAACACGCTACCTAGTCCATACTCTGCAAAAATATAGACCATATGCCTAAGCTTTGATAAGCTTCTTTTTATGGCAAAGAAAACACAATTAAAGCAAGCTACACTTTTTGCTGATAGCCAAGGCACTGACCCGACAAAAGCAAGCTTATGGCATATAGGCATTGACGAGGCCGGACGCGGTTGCTTGGCAGGGCCTGTGGTGGCAGCAGCTGTGCTTTTGCCCCAAAATATAAGCGATAACGACACACTTGGCACATGCAATATTCTTGAATTACAAAACCTTAACGACTCAAAAAAATGCACTGCCGTAAAAAGACAAGAGCTTTTTAAACATATTAAAAAACACGCCTTGGCCTATGGCATAGGCATTGTATGGCAAGGCGACATAGACAAAATTAATATTTTACAGGCCACTTTCCACGCCATGGCCAAAGCCACCCAAAGCCTTGCTACACGTTATGAAAAAAAATTTGACCCATTGCCGCCAAGTATTTTATATATTGACGGCAATAAAAGCCTGCCCATCCCCATACTTGAAACATATCAACCGCACAAAAACCTACAGCAACAAGCCTTTGTGGGGGGTGACGGGCGCTTCATGAGCATTGCGGCAGCTTCTATAATAGCTAAAACCTATAGAGATCGCTTGCTTTTGCATTATCACAGACATTGGCCTCAATATAATTTTGCAGCACACAAAGGCTATGGCACAAAAGAGCATGTACAAAAAATTGCAGAGCACGGCCCTTGCCCCTTGCACCGTTTGACCTTTGCCAAAGTATTGCCAAATGTACCACAAAAAACATTAACAGGTTGCTGAAATATGCAATGGCTCAGCTCTTTATTTTCAAGCCCTTTAGTTGCCAATGCCTCTAAGGCCGAAATAGGCAAAGCCGGTGAAGACGCTGCGGCAAAATTTTTGCGCAAAAAAGGTTTTCGCATTCTTGCGCGCAACTGGCGGCATAAACAATGGGAATTAGATATGGTATGCCAAGATGGGGACACGCATGTTTTTGTGGAAGTAAAAACGCGCAAAATGGATGGTCTAAGCAGCCCCACCGATGCCATGACCCATAAAAAACAACAAAATGTTATTCGCGCGGCCAAGGCTTGGCTTTTGGTGCACAATGCCTACGACACCCCTTGCCGTTTTGACATGGTGAGTGTTGTTTATTATTTGGATAAAGAACGCATCCATTTTACTCTGGAGCATTATGAACATGCCTTTGAACTCCCAAGCTACCCTTAATCTCGCACAAAATGCCAAACTTTTTGTGGTGGCAACACCCCTTGGCAATACAGATGATTTAAGCCCAAGGGCTAGGCATACGCTTGAAAATGTAGACTTTGTGCTGGCAGAAGACACACGCCGCGCCGGTATTTTGTGTCAGCGCTGCCATATCAAAGTAAAGCGTTTTATGAGCTTTCACGACCATAATGAAAAAGAACGCTGCCAAGAAGTTTTAAGCCTTTTGCAAGAAGGGCAAAGTGCGGCGCTCATTTCTGATGCTGGCACACCACTTATGGCAGATCCAGGCTATAGGCTTGTGCGAGCTTGCCGAGAAGCACACATAGCTGTTTCTATGGTGCCGGGGCCTTCTGCTCCCATAGCAGCACTTATGGCCGCGGGCATTGCCCCACAACCATTCACGTTTTTAGGATTTTTACCCCGTGATGCCGTTGACCAAGAAAAAGTTCTCGCCCCCTTTATCCCCGTGCAAAGCACCTTGGTTTTTTTTGAGCGTAAAGACCGTCTACACACAACACTTGCCCTAGCCTACAGCCTTTTTGGGGCTCGAGATATGGCCATTGCCAGAGAATTGACCAAAACCCATGAAGAATTTATTCTAGGATCCTTGCAAGATTATGCCAGCATTCCCAAGGATCTTAAAGGCGAAATCACTGTTATTTTGGGCCCACCCCTAAAAAATCAAGAAAAAAGCCCAAAAGATGCCGTAAAAGCTCTTTTGCAAGAAGAATTACAAAAAGGCGGAAAACCGCGCCAAGTGGCCAGACGAGTGCAAGCTCAAGTAACAGGTTGGAGCAGTAAAGAAATATATCTTTTGGCGTCTGAAGAATCCGCAGAGTAACAGGGCAACAAGGAACAATATATATGCTCACATTCAACACCAGCCTACAATGTCTTTTGCGCACATGGTGCATAAGTGGCGCCATGACCACCAAGGGCATGCAGCATATTGGCCTTGTATACGCATTAGACCCCGGACTTAAACAATTATATGAAGAAGGGGAGGCTTTGCAACAGGCCAGACAGCGCTATTTGTGCCATGTAAACACCCATCCATACATGGCGCCGCTCTTGGTGGGTTTTATTTTAAATTTTGAACAAAATCTCCGCTCAAAAGACATGGGCAAAAATCATATGGTCAACCTTGTGAGCACAACAAGCACAACACTTTCAGCCATTGGGGATTCTTTTTTTAGCGGTTCATTGGTGGTTTTTTGGGCTCTTATAAGCGTTCTTTGCATTTTACATTCTCACCCCATGTGGGCTATACTCATTACGGCATGTCTTATATTCTTGCTTGTGATTTTTCGTGTATATACTTTTTTTCTGGGATTACGGCTCGGCCTTATGGCTTTAAGCCATGTGCGCCAGTGGAATTTAATTACCTTGGGCGAGCATGTAAAAATATGTAATGCCTTGCTTACGGTGGCTGTGCTTTGGACTTTATCAAGTGCCAGCGGACCGGCCTTTTTGTGGGGGAATATTTTTTGGGGCATACTTTGCCTTATATGCGGTGCCATGCTCATGGGTAAGGCGCACATCCCACGAATTATTTTACTGTTTTTTATTGTTAGCGCATTATATATTCATTCATATTATCCTTCTTTACCATAAAGGTGCAAACTATGCGTAAACATCATATTGAAAATACAGACAAAGGCCTATGCCTTGATGTGCACGTCACTTGGCCTCTTGGCCTACACGCAAGGCCGGCGGCGCGCATTGCCAAAGTTATAGAAGATTTTAGCGTTGATGTATTTGTGCTTTGCGGTGAAAATAGCGCCGATGGCAAAAGCATGTTAGACTTGCTTACCCTTGGTGCAGTAGAAGGCAGCCAGCTTTTTTTCTATGCTAAGGGCGACAATGCACAACCGTGTTTACTGCATATTGCAGAACTTTTTTCCACGGAATTTAAGAGGTGAAACCACTGCAAAATTCCTTTTGTAAGGTTTCACGGAGCATTGACAAGAGTCAATGCGACCAAAAATCAAGAAAAGGGCGAGCTTTGCTTGCCCGTAAAATGATTGATTTTTGTGCCTTTACCTCTGCACAGGTAAAACTCGCATAAAAACAATCTTGTGGTTTCTATATTAAAGACTACATTTAAAATTCATTGTGCAAGAGGTCTTGGATAATTATGGCAAAAACAATTTTATATGGCACAGCTGTGGCTCCAGGCATAGCAATTGGCAAAGTTATCCGCACACATCAAGTGGTTTCCATTGAAGAACGCTTCATACAAACATCTGAAATAGAAAACGAAATACAAAAACTCCACGATGCGGCCAATAGCGTACAAACAGACTTGCAAGCGGCTAAAGAAAATATGCAAACAAATCTTTCTGAATATGGAGAGCTTATCCAAACGCATATTATGATCAGCCGTGACCCACGACTCATTAATGATACAGAAGAAAGCATTCGCACACAGCACCTTTGCGCAGCTTGGGCTTTGCAAAAAACTGTGGAAGGGCTTTGCGCAGCTTTTTTAGACATTGATGACCCTTACTTGCAAGACAGAGTGCTTGACCTTCGCGCTGTGGAATTGCGCATTCAATGCCGCTTGGCCGGCAAGGAATATGTGCCCTTGGCCGGTAATACACCAAGTGTACACATGGCCGAAGACCTTTCGCCTGTGGATATATTAGATTTACCGGTAGAACGTATTTTAGCGCTCATCATGGCTG
The DNA here is from genome assembly GCA_964369535.1 of uncultured Desulfovibrionaceae bacterium. Taxonomy (GTDB): domain Bacteria; phylum Desulfobacterota; class Desulfovibrionia; order Desulfovibrionales; family Desulfovibrionaceae; genus CAYJAD01. The sequence goes on along the minus strand of CAYJHG010000004.1, from coordinate 8,200 downwards.
AAGGAGGCATTACCTCGCACACGGCCATTTTAGCGCGTTCATTACATATTCCTGCCATTGTGGGTCTTACGGGGCTTTTGCGCCATGCCCATGACGGAGATTTGGTTATTGTGGACGCATTACAAGGCCAAGTATACATAAATCCAGACGAAAACGAATTAGCTTTTTTTTATAACAAACAAACAGAATACTATGCCTGGGAAGATAATGTTCGCCAAAGTGCCACATTGCCGGCAGTAACCCGTGATGATGTGCGCCTTGAGGTGCAAGCCAATGTGGGCAATGCCGACGAAGCAGAAGGCATTGGCGAATTTGGTGCCGAAGGCATTGGCCTTTACCGCACAGAATTTGCCTATTTGCGACACAGACAATTACCCACGGAAGCACAGCTTTATAAAGAATATTCAACCGTTGCACAAAAAACGTCCCCTGCGCGCATTGTATTTCGTACTCTTGATGTGGGCGCTGATAAAATGCTGCAAGGGCAATTACGCTTAACAGAAGCAAATCCCGCCTTGGGTTTGCGCGGCATACGCTTTTGCATGCGCCATAAAGAGCTCTTATATACGCAATTACGCGCCCTTTTGCGGGCTGCCCTGCACGGCAATGTGGCCATTATGCTACCCATGATTTCTTGCCTTGAAGAAGTGCTTGCGGTAAAGCGAATGCTTGGCGAAGTGCGCCAAGAACTGTACGCGCAAGGCATTGAGCATGCCAAGCACCTGCCCATGGGCATTATGATAGAAGTGCCCTCTGCCGTGCTTATGGCCGATGTTTTGGCTAAACATTGCGACTTTTTAAGCATAGGCACCAATGACCTTGTGCACTATTTGCTTGGTATTGACAGGGGTAATAAGCATGTGGCCTATTTGCATCAGCCTTTGCACCCGGCGGTGACACGTTCTTTGAAGCGTGTGGTAGATTGTGCACATCGTGAAGGCATTGCCATTTCCGTTTGCGGCGAAATGGTCACAGATCCCTATTGCCTTGCCATGTTGCTTGGCCTTGGCGTAGACAGTGTTTCGGCAACGCCTAAGTCTATACCTGGCATAAAGTCGCTTATTCGCAAGCTCCATGCCGAAACGTGCCAAGAAATGTCTGATACACTTTTATCCATTGCCGACCACGAAACAGGCACACGCATTGTCACCGAAAGACTTATGCAAGATATGCAAGGCAACTTACAATTTTATACAACCATGATACATGCATCACGAGCATAAATATACGGTAAAAAAACATGTCAAAGAAAAAAACTCAAACCCCATCCATTGCGCAAAACAAAAAGGCACGGCACCTTTATGAATTGAGCGACTTTTTAGAAGCCGGCATAAGCCTTACAGGCCCTGAAGTTAAAAGCTTGCGCCTTGGACGGGTGAATTTTATGGACAGCTATATTGATTTTCGGCAAAGCGAAGCCTTTATTATTGGCTTACACATCGCCCCATATGAAAATGCCGGCTATGCCAAACAAGAGCCCACGCGCTCAAGAAAATTGCTTTTGCATAGCAAAGAAATAGCTGCATTAAGCGCCAAGGTAGAACAAAAAGGTTTAACCATTGTGCCCGTAAAACTCTATTTTGCTCGAGGCAAGGTCAAGCTTGAAATTGCTGTGGGACGCGGTAAAAAACTACATGACCACCGCGAAACCTTGAAGCGCCGCGCAGAAGAGCGAGACGCAGAAAGGCATATTAGTGAAAGATCCTAAACGGAACATATATCCAGACACGAAAAAATACATGCCCCGCTTTTGGGCGCGGCGCTCTTATCTGCCAAAATTACAACCCCTCTTACTCTGGCAAAGCTTAAGCCTTTTTTGGCTTTGCGGCATACTTGCTCCCTCTTGGCCCTTGCCCATTTTGGGGGCAGCCATAGTATTCTGGATTATAGACAATAGGCTACGTTCTTTAAAAAACAGCTCTTTTGCTATCCTTTTATTTTTCATAGGCCTTAACGTATTTTTTCTAAGTTTAAACCCTCGCCCTCCATACCCTGACTGGGCCCTTGACCCAAACACGCATACAGCTCAGATTTTACCGCTTACAGGACGTATAAATAAGGTGCAAAGCCTTTCAGACGGGCGATTACGCATATTTTTACAAGAAGTGCATGTGCAAAACCATGCAGAAAAAAGCTTGCGCGGCACCATGATTTGGACATGGCAACAACAAGAAAAACACAAAAACTTTCGCCCTTTACCCGGCCAATACGTCAACATACAAGCAAAAATAAATACTACACATGGTTTTCAAAATCAGGGCCTGAGCGATTATGGTTTTTATTGGCAAAGCCAAGGAGTTTTTTGGCGCATTTGGTCACGCGGTGACTATGGAAATCCCCATTTTTTTGGCCAAGCCCATGCTTTTGCGCAAGTTCGTGAGCGTGCACGTCTTGCTTTTTATAAAAGTATTGCCCCTTTAACGCTAGACGCAGACCCCACAAGACTGCAAGCCTTGGCCTTTTTGCCGGCCTTGCTTTTTGGCGAAAAATATGACTTAAGCCCCCACACCTTTGAACTTATGGCTTCTGCTTCTCTTGTGCACTCTTTGGCACTGTCAGGCCAACATCTGGCCTTGGTGGGAGTGCTCATGCTCTTACTCGGCCTTGCCATACGGTTTTTACAGCCGCAAATTTTTTTATATATACCGCGCCAAAGCTTATTGGGCATTTTGTCCTTGCCCTTAGCCTTGCTCTACCTTTGGCTTGGCAATGCGCCACCTTCGCTCATTCGCGCATGTATCATGCTTTTGCTGGGTGTTATTATTTATGTGCGCCATAAACCAAATACTCTGGTGGATGTGCTCTTGCTTACCGTTTTGCTCATAAGCTTTGTTTCGCCCTTATCACTCTATCAAGTGGGCCTACAGCTTTCGGTGCTTTGTGTGGCAAGCATTGCCCTTGTGCTACCCCTTTTGCGACGCATACCAAAGCCTTACAGCTTTATGGTGCGCCACAAGCCCTTGCGCTATTTTTTAGCAATATTTGCGCGTAATTTAGCACAAATACTACTCATTTCTCTAAGCATTCAAGTTGTTCTTTTGCCCATATTCTTACTCTATTTTCCGCCTGCAGGTCCTTGGTTCATACTCAATATCATGTGGTTACCCATACTTAGCCTTTGGGTTTTGCCCCTTATGGCTTTGGGCTTTATGAGCTCTTTGTTGGCAAGCATTGAATTTTTAAGCTTTTTTATTCCTATAAGTACATTTTTACTGCACATGGCATCTTGGCCTTGCGAACTTTTATTGCATTTACTCCATACCATGGAAAGCCAAGGGCTTTTTAATTTTCCGGCATTGCTAAGACCCAATGGCACAAGCATTTTAGCTTGGATTGCTTTAAGCCTTGGCCTTGGGCTCATGGCAGGGCGTATGAAAAAATTCCCAAATTCTTTACTACAAAAAAAGATACTCACTTTACTTATACTGAGCACAATTTTGCTTTTTGCAGAACCTGTGTGGCGCAGCATTAAGCACTGGCAAAATAATATATATTTAGACATGATAGACGTAGGGCAAGGTCAAGCCATAGCTCTCACATTTAAAGGCGGAATTCGCGTGCTGATAGATGGAGGCGGCGTGGTTTCAAAGCATTTTGATACAGGCGCTGATATTGTAGTGCCAAGCCTAAGCCATACCCAGGCGCCAAGGCTATATGCTGTGATAAATTCACACCCCGACACGGATCATGCACGCGGACTTATGGCTGTTTTGCAAAAAATGTCTGTTACACATTTTTATAAAAATCACGCACCTTTCCGCAAGCACGAAGCACAATTTCTTAAAAACTTAAGTTACACAAAGACGTATGCTTTGCCACAAGTGCTTTATGCCGGTGACCGCATTGCCCTGCCAAGTCAAGGTGATAAAAAATTGTATTTTCAGGTGCTGCACGCACCCAAAGAACCCATCTTACACGGCAATAATGCTTCCTTAGTATTACGCCTTGTGGCTGAAACTGCGGGAAAAACACATGGCCTTGCCCTTATTTGTGGCGACATTGAACAAGAGGGCTTACTCAGGCTTTTGAAATCAAAGCAAGACTTAAGCGCAGAAGTGCTTATTTTGCCACACCACGGCGCAGCCAGCAGCCATGTGCCGGCTCTCTATACGGCCGTGAATCCAAGCATGGCCTTGGCAAGTGCCGGCAAAAATAATTCATTTGGTTTTCCAAGCCATGCAGTGCGGCAAAGCCTTGCCCAAAAAAATATTCCACTATACAGTACGGCAGAGCATGGGCATATTCGCCTTACATGGCATGAAATCACATTTGCTAACAAAGGAAAAAAGCAAAAAATACTTCCTCAGATATCTTTACCCAAAATTTTTCAATAGTTTTTATATAAAATTCAAATGGAACACAGTAAATAAACTTGCCATGACTTTGGTATTGTCTTACAAGAAAAGTATAGCTTAAAAAAAATTTCATATTTTGAAGACAAAAAGGCTCCATATGCAAAACAAAGCCCCTGCACATCCCTTGGCACACATTCCACCCTTAAACTTCACTTTTGCCCAACAGCAAGAATGTGCTTTGAGCTTTTCTATTCCCGATGACGAGCAATGCTTTGCCCTTTGGGATACTTATGCAATGCTGGAAAATATTCGTGCCCATTCCATGCTTGTGGCTGATATGGCAACAGAGCTTGCCAAAAGAGCAGTAGAATGTGGCTTTGATATTTGTGTGCCCTCCGTACGCGCCAGCGCGCTTTTGCATGACATTGCCAAGAGTTATACCATTCAGCACGGCGGCAGTCATGCTCAAATGGGCGCGTCCTTTGTTATCCACGCCACTGGCAATAGACATATTGCCCAAGGTGTGGCCACACATGTGCAGTGGCCTTGGCGTTTGCCGCAAAATATGTGCACTTTGCCGTTTTTTATTATCTATGCCGACAAACGTATCATGCACGACACTTGCGTAACCCTTGATGTCAGATACGAAGATCTGTTAGAGCGTTATGGAAAGCTAGAAAAACACCGAATACTTATTAAACATGCTTACGAACAAGGCAAAGCTATAGAGCAAGCTTTGTCAAAGGCATTAAAGTGGGATCTACATGCGTATACTCTTGATAGCGGGCGGCTGGTCTTGCGAACGTGATGTTTCGTTAAATGGCGCCAAAGCCATAGAAAAAGCCCTTATTTCTCTTGGACATAATGTCACTTTTTTTGACTTGAGTTTGGCATTTGACAGCCTTATGAACGTGGCCAAAGAACATGATTTTGCTTTTATAAACTTGCACGGTTCACCCGGTGAAGACGGCCTTGTGCAAAGTTTGCTTGATGCTGCAAAAATACCTTACCAAGGTAGCGGCGCCCGTGGTTCTTTTTTGGCCTTGCATAAAGCCGCCACCAAACAAATATATGTAAACGCCCATATACCAACACCTGCTTGGGAATATGTGCCCACCATGCCCAAAAACTTAACTAAGCCTGAAAATAACCAAGAAAATCCCCTTCTTGATAAAAATTGGGAACCCAAGCTTCCCTACCCCATATTTGCCAAAAGCAACACGGGAGGCTCTTCGCTATTGCTCTATAGAGCTAACAGCAAAGAAGAATTAGCAAAAGCACTTATAGAAATTTTTGCCGCCGGCGAAGAAGTTTTGCTTGAAGCATGCATTGAAGGCCAAGACGCCACTTGCGGTGTACTTGGGGACGAAGCCCTACCCCCCATACTCATACGCCCCTTAGCCGGAGATTTTTTTGATTATACCAGCAAGTATCAAAGCGGTGGTGCCGAAGAAATTTGCCCTGCCCCCTTACCGGAAGAAATCAATGCTCGCATGCAAGAACTTGCTCTGCAAGCCCATAGAGCGCTAGGGCTTTCAGGCTATAGCCGCACAGATTTTCGCATTACAAACGAAGGTGAAATTTTTACTCTTGAAACTAATACTTTGCCGGGAATGACCGCCACAAGCCTCATTCCCCAAGAAGCCGCAGCCATTGGGCTTGATTTTGGTGCTTTGTTAGAAAAACTTATCCAATTGGGCATCTCTGGCCGCTAAAAAGGAGATATAGAATGGAATTTTCATTAAATCAAAATCAGCAAAAATATCTTGCTTGCATCGCCATAAACAGCATCTATAAAGAACTATTCAATACCCACAAAAACCAAAAAGAACTGCCAAATATCACACCTGAAGAGCACGACTTTTTACAAAGCCACTTGGGCGCCTTTATTACTTTAGAAAAAAATGGCCATTTGCGCGGTTGTATTGGAAGCATAGTGGGGCAAGAGCCCTTGACCAGCAATGTAAGGCATATGGCCAAGGCGGCGGCCTTTCAAGACCCGCGCTTTCCACCACTTAGGGCGGAAGAATGGGACGCTGTGTCAATGGAAATCTCTGTGCTTGGCCCATTAACACCTTGTCCAGATGTTCAGCAAATTGAAGTTGGACGGCATGGCCTTGTGCTCAGCCTTGGTAATGCCCGTGGCGTTTTTTTGCCAAAAGTTCCCGTAGAGCAAGGCTGGGATTTGCAAGCCTATCTTGAAAATTTGTGCCGCAAGGCTAATCTTGCCCCGCACAGCTGGAAAGACGAAAGAGCAAACCTTTTTTGGTATGAAGCCTTTGTTTTTAAAGTGGAAAAATAATTATTTCTTGTATAGAGCTTTGGTTTGCGCAAAAAGAGCCGCTTCAAAGTTAATACGCCTTTGATAAGCCAAGCCGTCCAAAGTAAGCCCAGCCGCAAGCATGGTGGCGGCCAAAATTTCTAAAGCTGCCGCGAGTATAGCTGTGGGAAATTTATTCACAAGGCCGGTGTCCATATATTCAAACACCACAGGAATGCCGAGCAAAAGACCCACAAGGGCAAAAAACAGGCTTAAACTTGCAAAAAAGAACAAGGGGCGATAGTAGCGAACCACACGAAAAATGGTAAGCAACACACGCATACCATCGTGCAAGGTGCTGAGTTTTGAAAAACTTCCCTCCGGTCTATCCACATAGCGGATGGGAATTTCCACACAGCGAAAACGCGCTTGAGCTGCAAAAATGCTGATATCTGTTTCGATCTGAAAGCCTTCCACAATCAAAGGATATGTGCGCACCAAGGCACGGCTCAAAGCCCTATAGCCTGTCATGGTGTCTACAATATTAGATTGTCCAAGAATATTTACAAGCTTTGTCACAATGCTATTACCAAAATTATGCATGGGGCGGGTATTTTCTCGCGCATAATCACCACCTGAAAGCCTGTCGCCAATAACCATGTCCGCACGCCCCTCTAATACCGGCAAAACCATCTCCGCTGCCTGGTCTGCAGGATATGTGCAATCGGCATCGGCAAGCAAATACACCTCGGCTTCAATTTCTAAAAAAGCACGGCGCACAGCATTGCCTTTACCTTGACGTCCTTCAAAAATCACAGCACCTGCAATGCCAAAATCTTCCAGCGCTTTTTTAGCAAGAGCTTGTGTATCATCAGAAGAATTATTGTCCACCACATAAATACGCGCATAAGGCAAAGCCTTATGAAAGCTGCAAATGGTGGCAGCAACTGTTAGACTTTCATTGTAAGCCGGTAATATTATAGCAATATCTTTTTGCTGTTCTTCTGATATTTCTATATTTTTCTGAGCAATATTTTCTGACATATTTTCCTCGGTACTGAAGTATGCCAACTCATAGCGTAAAAAAAAAAATTAGCAAAGCCCTTTACAAGGCTAATTCGTGCTTATCTTTAGTAAAGACCTCTGCATAATTATGCATCGGTCTTAGATTTCAAATTTGCTTTGCAAATTTGCGCCACCCACAAAAACAAGTTTTTAGGTGGTAAGGCACAAAAATCAGACATTTAACGGGCAAGCAAAGCTCGCCCTATTCTTGATTTTTGGTCGTATTGGCTGACGCCAATACTCCATTAGGCCCTGAACAATGAATTGTGCAAGGCTTAAGGAAATGTAATAAAATTTCCAGTTGTGAATGAAAAGCTACATTTTGTGCGAGTAAACACTTGCTTTTTGCAGCATGCAATGGCCTAATATTATAGAGCATATTTTTTTTGCTTGCAAAATTTCGCCTTTTAGCGCATGGTGCGCCACTCATACACCACCCATTGTGGAAGTCTATTTAAGGGAGTATTTATGACCCGTAAGGACCGCACCGAAGGTATATACAGCCGAAGAGAAGTGCTTGATGAAAGTGAGCGCCGGCAATATTGCCTCATCCAACTTAAAGATTTGCTTTCCTATGCGT
>CAYJHG010000003.1:0-17592 GCA_964369535.1 uncultured Desulfovibrionaceae bacterium | reverse complement strand
ACAGTCGTTTCATGCACGGCTTGCAAAAAGCTCAAGTGGAGTTAAACCGTAAGGTTTTGGCCGATATGGCCGTGCGCTCCAAAGAGGATTTTGCAAAAGTTGTGGATGTTGCTAAGGCTGCATTAAAATAAGTCTTTTTCAAATACGACACATATAGACAGCAAATATAGCACGTCTTCCCAGAGTTTCTATGACTCTGGGAAGACTTAGGCTATTTGTAAGGTCTTTTGTTATTTTAAATTTATAGATAACGCAAAAAAAATATGTATCCTTGATTATTGTGGTGAAAAAACTTCAATGTTTTTATGGATATAATTTTTGAGCGACCTGTTAGGGAAGCATATGAATCTTCTTAATGCACTGGAAAGCCTGGTACCTGAGCTCCAAAAAGGGCTTGACCAGGCTTCTTTATTGTCTGAACTTGAGGCTTTGCGTATAGAGTTTTTGGGGCGTAAAGGCCGCATGGCTCAAATTATGACTGAGCTACCCAAGCTTGAAGCTTCGGAAAAACCGGCCGTTGGGCAAAAAGCCAATGAAATAAAAATTGCCTTAAATGAGCTTTTTGATAAGAAAAAAGCCATATTAGAAGCTGAACTTGAAGCTTTGGCTTTGGCTCGTTTTGACGCATCTATGCCGGCTCGTGCGCCTTGGCAGGGTTCATTGCACCCCACCACCATGGTTATGGACGAAATTTGCTCCATATTCACTAAACTTGGTTATGATATTGTATCTGGTCCAGAAGTAGAAACGGATTTTTATAATTTTGAGGCCTTGAATTTACCGCCGGAACATCCCGCTCGTGATATGCAAGATACTTTGTATATTACAGATAAAGTGCTTTTGCGCACGCATACTTCACCTGTGCAGGTGCGGAGTATGCTAGCCAAAAAACCACCTTTGGCTGTGGTTGTGCCGGGCAAGGTATATCGCCGTGACTCTGACATTACCCACACGCCCATGTTCCATCAAGTGGAGGGGCTTTTTGTGGATCGCAAGGTGAGTATGGCAGATTTGCGCGGCACGCTCACTGCTTTTATGCGCGGTGTGTTTGGTGCTCAAACCAAGGTGCGTTTTCGTCCAAGCTTTTTCCCCTTTACAGAACCTTCGGCTGAGGCTGATATTTCTTGCTGCATTTGTGGCGGTGATGGGCACATTGGCCAAGACCTTTGCCGCGTGTGCAAGGGCACAGGTTGGGTGGAAATTCTTGGCTGTGGCATGGTAGACCCAGCGGTTTTTGAAGCTGTGGGCTATGACCCCGAAGAATACACGGGTTTTGCCTTTGGCCTTGGGGTGGAACGTGTGGCCATGCTTAAATATGGCATAGGTGACTTGCGTATGTATTTTGAAAATGACGTACGCTTTTTGTCGCAGTTTAGGTAAAATAATGGGTAATGCTATGCGTGGACTGTGTCATTCTTTGCAAAAAAAAATGAAGATATGCTTGTATTGTTTTTCGCTAATTTTTATGTTTGGCGGTATTTCTTATGCTGCAACCAGCGCTCCGCATACCGGCCTTGAAGGCAATCAACGGCATAGTTATGGGCCTGACGCCGAAAGCCGTCAGCAAAAAAGAATAATGGCAGGTCAAGGTATGGTGGATGCTTATGGTAATCCCGTACTTGGCGAAGATGAAGAACAAGCGCCGCGCACACGCCTGCGCAGTGGCGCTTATGGTGGTTCGCGCAAGCCTCTTGATGAACGGCCCTTGCCTGATGGACCAGAAGTCGATGCCGGCTGGAATTTTTAATACTATCATATTATTATAACAAAAGAGTTTACCATGTTATTGAGTGTAAAATGGCTGCAAGAATTTGTGCCTTTCACCGGAAGTGCTGAAGAACTTGGCCAACGCCTGACCATGCTCGGTCTTGAGCTTGAGGAAATCATATACCCTTATGCGGATATAACTGATATAATTATTGGTCATGTGCTTGAGTGCGCTAAGCATCCCGAAGCGGATAAACTTTCTGTGTGTAAGGTAGATGTGGGGCAAGCTGAAATTTTGGATATTGTGTGCGGTGCGCCCAATGTGGCTCAAGGGCAAAAGGTGCCTGTGGCCACGGTGGGAACCACCATGCCAGGCGGCTTGCAGATTAAAAAAGCCAAATTACGCGGTCAAGTGTCCATGGGTATGATTTGCTCCGAAAGAGAGCTTGGCCTTACCGAAGATCACAGCGGCATTATGGTGTTGCCGACAGAGGCTCCCATTGGGCAAAAGCTTGTGGAATATTTGGATCTTGATCTTGAAGTGCTCAATATTGGTATTACACCCAACCGTGCTGATTGCATGTCTGTGCTTGGCCTTGCGCGCGAAGTGGCTCTTGCCTACGATCTGCCCCTTTCTTTGCCAAATTTTACGTTGGAAGAAAAGGGTGCCGATGCTAGCAATGATGTGTCCATCAATATTGACGATGCTGCACAGTGCTATCTTTATCAAGGTAAAATCATTGAAAATGTGCGCATTCAGCCTTCCCCCATGCGTGTGCGACATCGTTTGAATGCCATAGGTGTGCGCCCCATTTCTAATATAGTGGATGTAACAAATTATGTGCTTATGGAGTGCGGGCAACCCTTACACGCCTTTGATAGAGATAAAATACGCGGTAATGCCATCACTGTTGCTGTAGCTCATGAAGGGGAAAAATGTCTGACCCTTGACGGTCAAGAGCGTGTATTGTGTGCGCAAGATATTACCATTCGCGATACCGAAGGTGTTGTTGGTTTGGCTGGTGTTATGGGTGGGCTTGATTCAGAAATTACCGAAGATTCCAGAGCTGTATTTTTAGAAAGTGCTATATTCCGCCCCGCTTCCATACGCAAAACTTCGCGTCGTTTGGGGCTTTCCAGCGAAGCTTCTTACCGTTTTGAACGTGGTGTTGACCAAGTGGGCAACACTTGGGCCATGAATAGAGCAGCCCAACTTATGGCAGAATTTTCCGGTGGCCAAGTGCGCCCTGGAGTGTGCATTGCAGAACCAGCCCCTTGGCAAGCTGTGAAAATACCTTTTCGTTTGCAAAGAGCTCAAGATTTGTTAGGTTTAGAACTTGATGCTGAATTTTGTTTTAATACCCTGCAAAAGCTTGGCTTTACAGTGGATAAAAATCAAGCTGAATCTTGGCAGGTGCTGGCACCTTCTTGGCGTGGTGATGTGACTCGCGAAGCCGATCTTATTGAAGAAGTGGGGCGTGTTTATGGCATTGACCGCATTGAGCCGCGCTTGCCGCTCATTACCCAAAAGCTTGACGATGCAGGGGCGCCGGAGTCCACATATGCTTTTTGGTCACGCTTGAAAAAATGGGGCATGGGGCTTGGGCTTAACGAAGCGGTGAATTTTAGTTTTGTTGGGCATAAAGACTTAGACCATTTGCACCTTCCCACAGAAGGCAGAGTGTCCATTCTTAATCCATTATCGGCAGAACAAGATGCATTGCGCACGGCTTTGGCGCCCGGTTTATTGCAAAATTTGCGCATAAATATTGCGCATGGCAATGTCAGTGCCGGCGGCGGTGTGCGCTTGTTTGAATTGGCGCATATTTTTACTGCTGATGCAAAATCTGAAACTACCGTGCGTGAACAAGGTAGACTTGGCCTTTTATTATACGGAGATCGCTTTGACGGCACATGGCCACAAGTGGAAGCTCCGGTGGATTATAGCGACCTTAAAGGGCTCATCGAGCACCTTTTAACATACTTGCATATTGAGAGTGCAACATATACAATTGAAACCGAGCACGCATATTTGTTGCCGGCTGTGAAAGTGAATGCAGGTGGTTTTGACATAGGCTTTATGGGGCGGGTGCAACCGTCCATGGCCGAAGAATTTCATGCAAAAAAAGACGTTTGGCTGGCTGAACTTGATTTGCACGCTTTGCGTGAGCTTGCCGATAAGGCGCGCATTGCCTTTACGTCCTTGCCCATGTATCCGCCCATTCGCCGCGATATAACAGTTATGGCAGATGGCAATGTGCCTGTGGGTGATGTGTTATCGCATGTGCGTGGTATGCAATTGCCATTGTTGGAAGATATTTGTCTTATTGACTATTTTGAGCCGGAAGAGGGTGGACGCAATATAACCTATAGGCTGACGTTCCGCCATGATGCTCGCACACTTAAGGACAATGAGGCCGATAAGGAAAGAGAAAAAATTGCGCAGTCTTTGGTAAAAACGTTGAATGTGCGTATATAATACGGCTTGCGACATAATGTAATAAATTGCAAGGTGTTGTCTTGGAGGTGGATATGGTGGAAAAAACCTATCGCATTGGCGAAGTGGCCAGCATGCTTGGGCTGAAAAGCTATGTGTTGCGCTTTTGGGAAACGGAATTTTCACAAATAGATCCACTGCGTACAGATAAAGGCCAACGTGTGTATACAGAGTCACACGTGGCCTTGCTTAAGCGAATAAAATATTTATTGCACGAAAAAGGCATGACCATTGAGGGGGCAAGGCGTATGTTGCGCATGTCCAAAAGCCCCCATTGGGAAGATCCTTTAGGCGAAGAACTTGGCCTTGAAAAAGAGCAAAAAGCGCAAATTCACGAACAAGTGCTTGCTTTGCAAGCGCAAGTAAAAGCCATGCAAAATGAAGAAGACGACGTTCCAACCCAGGCTTCCTTGCCCAATGTTTTGCCAAAAATTACGCCTCAGCCAAAAGTTATCAAAAAATCCCCAAGAATTCTGCGTGTTCGTTTGAGTGATGACACCATGCCCACGAGTACGCAAAGTAAAGAAGAACCCTTGCTCACCCCTCAAAAAAATGCCTCTGCCGATCAAAGTCATTTGGTGCCCATGCCCACAGCAGAGAGTTGGAATGAAACCCACGGACTTTTAGAAGATGTGCGCAAAGAATTGCAACATATGCGCACCATGCTTTATGGCTTAACTCGTCCAAGTCTTTTAGGATAAGCAAAGGAGACGCCATAGTGATATTGTCCCCATCATTGCTCAGTGCAGATTTTGCCAATATAGCTCAGGAGCTTAAAAGTTTAGAAGAAGCGGGCATTGCCTGGGCGCATCTTGATATTATGGATGGCGCTTTTGTGCCCAATATAACCTTTGGGCCTCCGGTTATGGCAGCCATGCGGGCGTGTTCAAAATTGTATTTTGACGTGCACCTTATGGTGGAAGCGCCAGAGCGCTATGTGGAAGATTTTAAAAAAGCCGGTGCCGATATGCTTGTGGTACATGTGGAAGCCACAAGGCATTTGCAGCGCACTTTAGCCAGCATACGCGCCCTTGGTATGCATGCCGGTGCAGCTCTCAACCCTGCAACACCCTTACACAGCCTTGAATATGTGTTGAACGATGTGGATATGGTGCTTATTATGAGCGTAAATCCCGGTTTTTCAGGTCAAAGCTTTTTAGAGCCCACTTATGAAAAAGTGCGTGCCTTGCGAAGTATGCTTGATAATGCCGGACGAAACAATGTGCGTATTCAGGTTGATGGTGGAGTAGACCCTAATAATATTGCCGCTTTAGTGGATGCAGGCGCTGATGTTTTGGTGTCTGGTTCGGCTTTTTTTTCAAAGCCGCCCTATGCGCAGCGTTTACAAGACTTTACTTTAGCTGCTGCCAAGGCAACCCGTAAGGCAGTATAATTTTGGAGAATATATGGTAGCACGTACACACTTGGCAAATGCCTTACGCGTATTAGCAATGGACGCTGTTGAGCATGCAAACTCTGGCCACCCCGGAGCACCCATGGGTATGGCAGATATGGGCGAAAGCCTTTGGCGGCACCATTTAAAGCATAATCCTTGCAATCCTAAATGGATGGATCGCGACCGCTTTGTGCTCTCCAATGGGCATGCTTCCATGCTCATGTACGGCCTTTTGCATTTGACAGGTTATGCTGTGAGCATGGACGATATTCGCAATTTTCGCGTACTTGGTTCTAAAACTCCCGGGCACCCCGAATATGGGTATACCCCCGGAGTAGAAACCACTACAGGCCCCTTGGGGCAGGGCATTGCCACGGCTGTGGGCATGGCTTTGGCCGAACGCCATATGGCCGCCCAATTTAACCGTCAGGGGCATACCATTGTAGACCATCATACTTATGTTTTTTTGGGTGATGGCTGTATGATGGAGGGGATTTCGCACGAAGCCTCCTCCCTTGCCGGAACCCTTGGTCTTGGCAAACTCATCGCCTTGTATGATGCCAATAACATTTCCATAGATGGTCACATTGACGGCTGGTTTGCTGAAGATGTGGCTGCGCGCTATGCAGCCTATGGTTGGCATGTGATTAACAAAGTGGACGGGCATGATGCTAAGGCTCTTGACGCTGCCATTGTGGCGGCTAAGGCCGAAAATGCTAAGCCAAGCCTTATAATCTGCCATACGCATATTGGTTATGGCGCACCCACTAAAGTGGATACGGCCAAATGTCACGGTTCGCCCTTGGGTGCGGAGGAAATTGCCGGCGCAAGAGCAGCCTTTGGTTGGACACATGCGCCCTTTGAAATGCCAGAAGATGTGCTCAAAGCTTGGGATGCCCGTGCCAAAGGTCAAGATGCGGAAAATGCTTGGGCAAAAGATTTTGCTGCCTATGAAATGGCCTATCCAGAACTTGCGGCCGAATTCACGCGCCGTATGCAGGGCAAATTGCCCAATTCTTGGGGAGAAGTGGTGGCCGAAGCCATAGCCCAGTGCAATAAAGCCCAAGAAAATATAGCCACGCGTGTGGCTTCGCAAAAAGCCCTTGCAGCACTCATGCCCACCTTGCCGGAACTTGTGGGCGGTTCTGCCGATTTAACCGGTTCTGTAGGCACTTGGACTGAACTTTCTAAAGCCATAAATGCGCAAGATTATGGCGCAAATTATGTTTATTATGGTGTTCGTGAATTTGCCATGGGTGCCATGATGAATGGTATGGCCTTGCACGGCGGCATAATTCCTTATGCGGGCACATTTATGATGTTTTCGGACTATGCCAAAAATGCCATACGTTTAGCAGGCTTAATGCAAATACGCCCCGTGTGGATTTTGACCCACGACTCCATTGGTGTGGGTGAAGACGGCCCCACCCACCAACCCATCGAACAGGTGCCAGGTTTGCGCTTAACCCCCCATGTGCATGTGTGGCGCCCTTGCGACACCGTAGAAACGCTTGTGGCGTGGAAATGTGCCATAGAAGATTCTAAGCATGCACAATGTCTTTCTTTATCGCGACAAAATCTGCCATTTATCCAGCGCAGCGACGCACAAATTGCGCTCATAGAAAAAGGTGGTTATATTTTACATGATTGCCAAGGCGAACCGCAGGCCATTATTTTGGCCACAGGTTCTGAAGTGGATCTTGCGCTTAAGGCAGCCCATGTGCTACAATCTGAGAATTATAATGTGCGCGTGGTGTCCATGCCTTGTACAGAACTTTTTGACGCTCAAGATGCCGCCTATAAAGAAAGTGTTTTGCCAAAAGCTTTACGAGCTCGTGTGGCTGTGGAAGCAGCTTCAACTGATTATTGGTATAAATATGTAGGGCTTGATGGCCGTATAGTGGGAATGGATGGCTTTGGCACTTCAGCCCCCGGTAAAGTGCTAGCTGCACATTTTGGATTTACGGTACAACATGTTGTGGATACAGTTAAAGAAATTTTATAACTTTTTGAATTAAGGATATATATGTCTATTTTATTATTACAAGATTTGGATGTGCGTGGAAAACGCGTTGTCATTCGCGAAGATTTGAACGTACCCATGAAGGATGGTAACATCAGCAATGACAAGCGTATTCGAGCTGCTTTGCCCACCATTCGCATGGCCTTGGAAAAAGGAGCCGGTGTTGTTTTGCTTTCGCATCTTGGCAGACCCACAGAAGGCGAATATGAAGAAAAATTTTCTTTACGCCCTGTGGCTGCACGCCTTGCGGAATTATTGGGCATGCCTGTTGATTTTTCGCCAACTTTACAAGATGTGAGCGTTAATCCCGGTCAATGCGTTTTGTGCGAAAATATACGTTTTGCCAAGGGTGAAAAGAAAAATGATCCTGAACTTGCGCAAAGTTTGGCCAATCTTGGAGATGTGTATGTGATGGACGCCTTTGGCGCTTCGCACAGAGCTCACGCTTCCACCGAAGGTGCAGTGCGCAAGGCTAAGATTGCTTGTGCAGGGCCTCTTATGGCTGCAGAATTGCAAGCTTTTGCTAAAGTACAAGAAGCGCCCAAGCGGCCTTTGGTTGCCATTATTGGTGGTTCTAAAGTGTCAACAAAATTGGCATTATTAGAAAACTTGCTCGCAAAAGTAGACCGCCTCATAGTAGGTGGTGGTATTGCCAATACATTTTTGGCCGCGGCCGGGTATGAAGTGGGGGCAAGTCTTTGCGAAGATGATCTCATTCCTGAAGCCAAGCGCATCATGGAGCAGGCCAAAGCCAGTGGTAAAATTTTGCCTTTGCCGCAAGATGTGGTCGTGGCCAAGGCTTTGCAAGTGGGTGAAAAAGCAAGCACTGTAGCTGTGGACGCTGTGCCCGCTGACCAAATGATTTTGGACGTGGGACCAAAAACCGTGGCTCAATATGCCGAACTCTGCGCCGATGCAGCCACCATTGTATGGAATGGGCCGGTGGGCGCTTTTGAAACAGAGCCCTTTGGCGAAGGCACAGAAGCCCTTGCCAAAGCCTTGGCAGAAAGTAAGGCCTTTGTGGTTGTGGGTGGTGGCGATTCCGTGGCGGCTGTTGAGCAATATGGATATGCTGCGCAAATGGGCTATATTTCCACAGGCGGCGGTGCTTCCTTAGAACTTTTAGAAGGCAAGGTACTACCTGCCGTGGCCGCTTTGCAAGACAAAGCAAGCAAATAAAGAAGGGGAGCGGAAGTGCGCAGATTTTATCAAGAAAGTTGGCAAGGTATACCTTTTTCAGCTTTCACGCATGTTTCCTTCTTTCATTTGGCCGGAAGTCGCTTTTATGCTACGTTTTACGAAGAGCTTTTCCGCCGCTATACAGGATGGGATTGCTTGCCGGCACAATGGCGACGCAGTAAGGACAAAGGAGCCAAATGGCTTGCCAAACAAATTGGCGAACTGCGCCATTCTTGGGAGCATGAAGACGCACTACATGCGCCTATGCGTGTGCTTTCCATTGGTAGTGGTGTGGGATATATGGAAAAAGCTCTTTTGGATGCAGATCCCAGCATTGAATTGCATGTGAATGAACCAAGCACTGTGGGCATGCGTTGGCTTAGGGAATGTGTGCCCAGTGAGCGCATATATATCGGCCCTCCCCTACATTCATTGCCTTCAGATTTGGAATTTAACGTCATATATTTGTCGGCAGTGGATTATGGTATGCGGAGCATAGAATTTGAGCAGACTTTGCGCATGCTGCGAGGGCAGTTGGCACCCGGTGGAAAATTGCTTTGTATTTCTGCATCTTTATTAGAAGAAGATACCTATTCGGGGCGTTTTGTAAATACATTTAAAATAGGTCTTCGCGCCGTATTGCATTTTTTGGATGTGCGCAGGCAACAATTTTGGGGATGGCGACGTACGCGCGATGAATATAATGCGCTATTTGCTTCGGCAGGTTTGCGCAATGTGCGCGACGGTTGGCTTGATGATGGCTTTGAAAGCTATTGGATTTGCGGCGAATAAAGATTCTTTAGATACACAAGGGGACACTTTTTTAGGGTGTCCCCTTTTTTTATTGTATATAATACAGGTGTTTTTTCAAAGTATAAGGCCATATGCGCAAAGGTCTTAGCATTGTTAATCCTTCATCAATTTCAAAGTCACTTTAATAACTGAGGCCACTTCTTGCAATTTAGGAAATGCTGCAAGAGCTTGGCTTTCCACATCTTCTTCTTGTAAAGGAGTAATGGGGCCGTGTTGCTTCGATGTGCTTTTATCTTGAGAGGATATTTTTTTACTTTCTACATTGCTTAAGAGTGAGGGAGCGCCAGGAATACTTTCGGAAAAAGCGTGGATATGCGGCTTTTCTGTAGTGTTTTGAGCCATTTTTTTGACTTTTTCTTCTTGTATTTTACGTGCATCGCGACGCTTTTGCAATTTGCTATCGTATTTCTTTTGACCAACTTCTAGGGCTTTTCGCAAGCTTAAAGCCAAAGGGCGCAGCGATGCATCTGTAAATGTTTTGACGATTTGTTCTACGGTGAAGGGGGGATTTTCCGTATATAAACAAGCTTCAATCAAAAGCACTTTGGTGTTTTCATGCTGTACAAGCTCTTGCAAATTGGGCGCGGCAAGCAGAGTTTCTGCTGCTTTGACATAGTTTCCGGCATTCACAAGGTGTTTGGCTCTTTGGGCATAAATATCTTCGGCAGCCGGCATAATTTTCATGAGCTTTTCAAAAGCCATGCGCGCTTTATCCCACTTACAAGCCCGAATAAAAGTGAATGTTGCTTCATAGATAAAGTAACGATAGTTTTTAGTATCGCCTTTAGCTTTATAGGCAGCAGCCAAACCCACTTCGGCTTCACCTTTAAAATTGGCATGGAATAATACTTTCTTAAAGGAGCTTATGGCAGCATGATACGATTTTTCTTGCAAGGAGCGCATGCCCTCTTTAAATAAAAATTCTGCCCGCCCTTCGCCGCTTTTAGCATGTTCATAGCGTTGTAATAGGGCAAAAAAATCTTCTGCATTGCCCATGGGTTCTGACGTTTTTTCCAATTGCAGCTTGGCAAACATGGCGTCAATGTATTCTTGTAAACTTTGTGCCGTGTAGGGGCGTTTTATGAGCCCGATAAACTTTGCCTGCGGAGTATTTTCTACGGCTTGCAAAAGTTCCATTTCAGAATCGTTTTTAGCCAATAAAATTATGGGAATATTACTAAAAGCTGGGTGGGTGCGTACCATGTCTATGAAGGCTCTGGCAGAAATGTCTTGGCAGCGAGCATGACAAAAAATTATATCCACGGCAGGAACATCGGCATTTTTTAATGTGATTTCAGCTTCTTCATTAAGGTTTGGAATGCTTGGCATTTGGGCCTTGGTGAGTTCTTCAGCCAGTAATGTGGCAGCTTGAAGACCAAGGTTTAGGGTGCGCACATGCTTAATCCCTGCATCGCGCAGGGCATACCTATCAAGGCTACTGGCACTTGCATCTTCTAAAAGCAAAAGTGCCGATTTGAAATTATGAAGGGGCATGTTCACAGCCTTTGTGCGTACAAAAATGTTTTCACTCTTGGCATTTTTCGCATTTTTTGTGGTTTTTTTGGGTGCAACAGGTTCGTCATACTTTTTTTGCGACCACATGCGCGCGTAGTTTGCGCCAGGATATTGGGCAAGAGGAGAAAATATGCCGCCAAAATTTGACGAATGTTGTTGTTCAGAAGTCTTTTGCATATATATCCCTATTATTGCACTATGAAATTTTACGATATTTTTTTGCTAAAGGAAAGCTTTTTTGCAGACTTGGCTCTTTGCTTTGGGGAAAGATGTATTTCTTGTTTGCATTCAGTTGCTTGCAATCCACGTAGACTGTTTGCGCCTTGTTCTTCTCCCACTGCTTTTGCTGTGTGGAAATATTCTGTTCCACAGTAAGAACAGAAATATGTGTCGCTTTCTTTTTCTAATCGATAAAATGCGCCTTCACGTTGATAACAGGTGGGGCAAAAGGGGCCTTGTGTACCATTGGTAAACTTAAGCCAGTAAAAATTCTTGTCAAAATATAATGTTTTTGAAAGTAAAATAATATCTTCTAATTCTGCTATGCGGCTTTTAAGGCTCTCTACCGTATCGTGTAAAGCAATGTGCTTTGCTTGAATATGCATAAGTTCGTGTAAGGCTTCTTGAGCTTTTCCTTGACTAAAAAGAGTGTTTATTTTTTGAAAGCGCTGAAAGCTTAGCATAGTTTAACCCCGTGTGCTATAATGTCGTTTATTGATTGAAGCTTGTATACTTCAACTATCGTCTTGCGGGATACTTTCTTTAGGGTGGGTCTAAGAAAAGTCTAGAAATTTATTTTTGTGTTTTACTAAAGGTGTTTATGTATGTTTACCTTGCACAATTTTTTAAAATGCAGTATGCTATACCAGATGGTGTCTAGGGTTTTATGTGGGATTTACACTTCAATAAACAGGGTAACATTATGAAAAAACAAGTTTTATTTGTTTTTATGGTAATGACGTTTATGCTTTTTTCTTCCATGGCCTTTGCTTTTGGCGACGAATCAAAATTTGAAAATGATGATATAAATGCGCCATGGAATAATATTCTCAAAAAGGACGATCTTTTTGCGCCATGGAATGACCCTTTGCAACGCGATGACATAAGGGCGCCTTGGAATAATCGCTTTGCTTCTGAGGAAGATACCAATGAGTATATGCGCGAAAATGATGTGAGTTCAGATTATTACTGGGATTGATGTATACTATACTTTTTTACCTATTACATTTTGCGTGAAGACTCAGGCTCAAGCGATTGCAATAACTTGCTAAGTTCTTTTTCTTCGTCGCTGTGCGAAGCGTGTGTAACTGTATGCACGGTGGGCTTTTGTATTTTTTGTATGGAAATACGCTTTGTTATAGGTTTGTTGCTTTGTGGGCTCTCTGTTTTTGTTTGCGTAGAGTTTGGTTCTTGCTCTTTTGCTATAAGGCTTTCTGCGAAGTCTTCGACATTTTGATTAAGATTTGCTGGCTGAAAAGACGCGCTGTCTTGGCGTTGTTTGGCTTCTTCTGCTTCTTGCAAGACATTTTCTTGAACCGTTATGGGCACAGCCAGTCTGATGGCCAAGGCTATGGCATCGGAAGGGCGACAATCTATGCGTATAGTGGCATCTTCGCTTTCCTGACGGCGCAAAATAAGATCAGCAATGAAAACTCCATCCATAAATGAATGTATTTCCACGGCAAGTAAACGTGCACCAAGCGTAGCAATGGTGTTTAGGATAAGGTCGTGTGTTAAAGGACGTGGCACTTTTTGCTGGCTCAAAGCCAAAGAAATGCTCATGGCTTCCATGGCACCTATCCAAATGGGCAAAACTCTGTCGTCGTCTTGCGACTTTAAAAGCACAATGGGAGTTTTGGCTGTATTGTCAACACTTAAGCCAACAACGCGCATGATTATCATATATTACCTACTTTTAAACAATTTTTTCTGCTAGCAGCGTATGCCTTTTGGCGCTTACAATACGAGCATTTATGATGGAACCGGCCTTGGCTTCATGGTCTGCAAGAGGCAAATTCACCGTAACACCATAGGGGTCACGCCCTTGCCACCAAGTTTGTGCATGTTCTGCATCCCCTTTCTTGCTTTTTTGTTCAAGCAAAAGGACTGTGTTTTTGGCAACGCGCTCTTTAAGCCATGCAGCACTAAGCAATTCTTGTTTTGCTTGCAAGCGGTTAAGTCGTTCTAATTTTACTTCATGGGCTATTTTTATGGGCAAAAGAGATGCCTTGGTTCCCGGTCGGTCAGAATAGCAAAATGAGAAAGAAGTTCTAAAGCTAACCTCTTCAAGCATTTGTAATGTTTGTAAAAAATCTTCTTCACTTTCGCCGGGAAAGCCCACAATAATATCTGAACCAAAGCTTATGTCAGGGCGCACTGTGCGAAGTTTATTCACAATTTCTAAAAAACGGGCGCGGTCATATTTTCGTCCCATATTTTTCAAAATCGTGTCAGAACCTGCTTGCAATGGCAAGTGTAAATGCGGGCAAAGTTTATCCAATTCGCCAAAAGCGTGAATAACATCAGGAGAAAAATCCTTGGGATGCGGTGTCATAAAACGTAGACGCTGCAAACCGGGTAAAGCATTAACTTGTGCAAGAAGGTTAGCAAAGCTTGCGCCATCACCTGCAGTATCTTGTCCAAAAGCATTGACATTTTGCCCCAGTAAGCACAGTTCTTTCGCTCCATGTTCAAGCAAGATGCGGCATTCATTAAGAATGGCTTCAGTGCTGCGCGATTTTTGCCGCCCACGCGTATAAGGCACAATGCAATAGGCACAAAAATTATCACAACCTTGCATAATATTAACATAAGATACTGTGGAAGCTTCTTTTTTTCCAAGTTCTGGCAAGCGTTCGGCATAACTTTCTGAAAAATCTATAAGCGAAATGCGTAAACCTGGTTCTTGTATAAGCTTTTCAATGGCTTCTGGCATATGTGCCACTCCATCGCCGCCACTCACAAGGCGCACTTCCGGAAAAGATGTAAAAAAATCTTCGCCAATTTGTTGCGCCACACAACCTGCCACCACGGCAAAAGCATTTTTTGTATGGCGTGTTTCGTGGCGTACTTTGCGCAAGGTGTTATAGACTTTTTGTTCAGGCTTTTCACGCACTGAGCAGGTGTTTATAATAACAACGCTTGCATGGGCAAGGGGCACCTGCTCAAAGCCTTTTTGCTCAAGTGCACGGGCTAGCCAGTCTGAATCGTTGACATTCATTTGGCAGCCAAAGGTAATTATATGAAAAGTCTTGAGCATGTACCAACCTATTATTGTTCAATTTCTGTGTCGTCGGCCATGAGTAATTCGCTGTCATCCATATCAAGGGTGTCGATTTTATCTTCAAGCCATTCGTACACGGCTCTGGCCGTATTATAATTGAGTAAAATGCGCGAATGTACATGTCTTGTGATGGTGCGCACATCGTCGTCAAAAGGAGCCATCTCTGGGCCAAGGCTTCCATCAGCAGCGATGATGCGCTCAGAAAATGGCGGAATTTTGTCGCTTTCGATGTAAAAATTTAATTCAATCTCCCCTTGCGGATTGATACCGCCCCAAACGCCGTGGGCTGTGCGCAGGCGGGCATGTTTATCTTCTTCATATTCATAACGAATGCGTGAGGGAAACTTGTTGTCTTGGCTCATGTATTCTCCTAATAAAAAATTTTTTCACTATCTAAGTTGTATAGTCCAGTGCTGCCTTTTACTTAAATAATTGCGTCTTGGCAAGTGAAGGGATTTTTTGAAAATTTTGACTGCTTGCGTTATGTGGCCGTGGTGACAATAGTGCCACTGGCATTTTCCGGAATGTCCTTGGTGTCTATGGTTCTTGTGGCTGTTTTGTTGTTGTTTTCTACGCGCGAAGCTTCGGTGGACGCTTGTATTTGGGTGGACTCGGCAGAGTCTTCTGCAAGAATCATAACGTCTTGCCGCATGGAGGTATAGGGCTCGTCTATATAAAACATTTTTCGCCGTGGGTCGGCTCTGTTTTCGATAGATATAAGTTCTTTGCGTGTTATCATGATTGTTACATACGAAAGTACATACAATTAGTAAAGCTTTTTTATGTTAGTTTTTGCAAATCACAAAAAATATCACGAAAGCGTTGCCCTTTCCTTGACCTTAAGCACAGCTTAGGCGAATATGGCTTCAGCAATAATGCATTGGCCCATTTTTCTATGCCGCACATAAAAACATATTTGGAAAGGATTATGAATACATATACTGCCGAAAAATTAGAAGTTGTTCCTTATTTTGACATTGAACTCATCATGCGTAACAGCCAAGAAACCCGCATGGGTGGGCAAATTCTTGAGCGCTGTGCCACCTTGTGGGAAGAGTGGACAAAAAAATTGCAGGTGCATAGCGTAGACACAGGAAAAATAAAATACCTCATAGTGTGGTTGCCGGAAGATGTGGAAGAAAGCATTGACATAGCTTGGGCAGAGTCACCTTCGCAAGCGTATTTGGACAATAGCTTGGCGCAAACCTTGTGTATGAGCGCTGTGCACGGACTTTTGCCAGAGGTGGAAGAAGCAGGCTGTGCTCCAGCCCCACGCCCCACAGATGCTTTGCGTGCGGCCTTAGTTAACCTTGGTATGCCCTATAAAGAAGACGGCCCAAGTTTGGAGCGACGTTTTGCGGTGGTTACGCACTTTCCCTTCAAAGGCGGCTGTGAAATCTGCTATTTGCAAAGCAATTGCCCCAAAGGTCAAGGGCAGGCAGAGTCTTCTTCTTTTGTTTTGCCGGGTTATGAAAGAAACTAAAATAATGCCCTTGGATACGCATGGGCGCAGTGTGCGTTATTTGCGTTTATCGGTGACAGATCGCTGTAATTTGCGTTGTGCGTATTGCCGCAGCTATGATGATACGCAGTGCATAACGCACGATACTGTGTTGCGCTATGAAGAAATGTGCCGCATTGTTTGCGTGACAACGCGCATGGGCATTACAAAAGTTCGCTTGACCGGTGGTGAACCTTTTGCGCGTAAGGGTTTTATTTCTTTTGTGGAAATGCTACACAAAAAGCATCCCAATTTAGATGTGCGCATGACAAGCAATGGCACCCTTGTGCGCCCATATGTGCAAGCTTTGCGCGAACTTTCCGTGCATACCTTAAATATATCTTTGGACTCTTTTGTGCCAAAAACCTTTGCCCGCATTACAGGCCAAGACCTTTTGCCTGAAGTGCGCGCTACCTTAGACGCGCTTATGCAAGCGGGTATACGCATAAAGCTTAATGCCGTGGCTTTGCGCGGCGTTACCGATGTTGAGATGCAGTCTTTTGTTGATTTTGCTATGCAATATCCGGTGGATATACGATTTATTGAATTTATGCCCATGGGTAGTCAAACCTCTTGGGACGCTGCAACTTTTTTGCCGGCCTCTGAGCTTTTAGAAATTGCAGAACGCCATGCTAATATTTTTCCTTATATTCCACATACGGAAGAGGAAAAAAAAGAAGGGGCACTGGCAGGCCCTGCTAGCATGTACACCCTTGAAGGTGGACGGGGAAGGCTTGGTTTTATTACAGCCATGTCTAATCATTTTTGTAATGTATGCAACAGAGTACGCATTACCTCTGACGGCTTTTTGCGCACTTGCCTCTTTGCAGATAAAGAATATAATATAAGAAATATTTTGCGTAATCCCAAATTGCAAGGGCAAGAGGCAGAAAAGCATATACAAAAAATTATTGAAGAAGCCGTTAAGATTAAGCCTCTTGGGGAAGAATTGCTCAAAGTGCGACGTTCTGTGGCTGTGGCGCAGAAAAAAATGGTTTCCATTGGAGGATAGAGCATGATTGCCTATGTGGAAGGAAGATTGGGGCAAAAATGGGCCAATTCTTGTGTGATTATAACCGAAGGCGGCCTTGGTTATGCTGTGGCTTTGCCCAATCACACATTAAGCCGTTTGCCAGCACAAGGGGAATTTGTGTCCTTTCACACAAGCATGCAAGTGCGTGAAGATGCTCAAGACCTATACGGCTTTGAAACATGGGATGAGCGTTTGACCTTTGAAGTGCTCATCAGTATTTCAAAAGTGGGTGCGCGTACTGCCCTTGCCATTCTTTCTTTATACCGTCCCGATGATTTGCGACGTCTTGTGCTTGAAGATGATATTGTGGCTTTAACGCGCGTATCCGGCATAGGCAAAAAAACGGCACAGCATATATTTTTGGAATTAAAATACAAGCTTAAAGTGGAAGATGTGCCGGGCTCTTTGGGGGATTTTTCTTCTACGGGTACCATTTTGCGTGATGTGCTGGACGGTCTTGCTAATCTTGGCTATTCAGAAGAAGAAACAGGCCCCTTGGTACGCAGTATTTTACAAAAAGAGCCGGATTTAGATGTTTCCGGCACTTTACGAGCTGCTTTAAAAGGCCTTGCCAAGGGATAATCCAGACTGTTGAAAAAGGACAATCTACTTCGTCAGACTCGTTTTTTCTTTCGGCATGGACCA
>CAYJHG010000002.1:0-21019 GCA_964369535.1 uncultured Desulfovibrionaceae bacterium | reverse complement strand
GTAATCTGACGATGCAGATTGCGCTTTTAGGGCAGCCTGTCAAGGTTGTAGCCGCGCGGCGTCACCATATACCTACCCAAGGCTTGCGTTTGGCTATTACCAATAACAATGGTGGACAACATGTCCGCACTTTCAGCCTTAAAATTTGCCAGTTCATGCACACTGACCTCTTGATTTTCTCTGTACGCATTGCGCACATGACCCAATGGGTTTTGTGGTGCACGGTATTGTTTAGCAATATCTAAGGCCTGTTGCAAGTGTTCCTTGCGCCCACGCGAACGTGGATTGTAGAGTACCACCACAAAATCAGCTTCTAAGGCAGCGTGTAAGCGTTTAATTATTTTTTCCCAAGGGGTAAGCAAGTCGCTCAAGCTGATGCAAGCAAAATCGTGCATCAGTGGCGCCCCAAGCAAGGCAGCCGCTGCGCATACGGCTGGAATGCCGGGAATAATCTCCACGGGCAATGTATCTATGAGCCCCTGCTTTTCCAAAAGCTCCAGCACAAGACCGGACATGCCGTATATGCCGGCATCACCAGAACACACCAAGGCTGTGCGCTTGCCCTGCACGGCACATTGTATGGCCGCTTGGCAACGCTCTTGTTCATGGCGCATGCCGGTGACAAGTATTTCTTTTGTTTGGCGCAATGCTTCCGGCACCATGTCTACATACAGACCATAGCCTGCCAAAACCTCACAAGATTCAAGGCTTGCCAAGGCTAAGGGCGCCAAAAGACTTGTATGGCCAGGCCCTAAGCCAATAATAGAAAGTTGCGCAGCGCTCATATTATTTATTTCTTCTCCATCAAAAAATTGTCATTTACGGCTATTGCAATGGTTATCTTGCCTGAAAATTTTGTTTTTGGCACTATTAACACAGGATTTTCTCCACCAGCGGCAAGCAAGGCCGCACCTTCGCTCACGCTGATTTTCTCCACCCCAAAAAGCTGTGCCGCCATGGTTGAAAAATGTAAGCTGGGAGCTTCAGCCAAAGCATGTGGACTATAAAAATGTAAGGGAACATGCAAACTTTTCGCGGCCTCAAGCAAACCAATTTCATCTCTTTTTTTATCTACAGAAGCCAAACAAGCCAAAGACTTGGGTTCTAGTTGCGCACTTTCAAGGCATTCTTGCACAGCGTCAACAATGTCTTTTGCTGCTACGCCGCGTTTACAGCCAATGCCCACACAAAGAGCAGGGAAAGCCAAGCGTAATAATTGAGAAGATGCAAAAATCACGCGCCAATCAAGCGACACAGCAACACAAGAGGAGGCAGCCAAAGAGTTTGTGCCCATAGCTTTTGTGGCCATAGTCTGTTCAATTTTGCTTAAGCTCATGGGAGTAAAATATTGTGCAAAACGAGGTTCTATTTTTGGGAATGCGCCTAAGGGATCGTAGCAAGGCACTTTTTCTCCACGTAAAAGAGCGGCATTAACAAGCTTGACCTTGGGCCAATCAAGAATGCTGCAACCTAAAGCTTGAGCCATCATGTCTATGGCAGGCACATTATGCACATCGGTGGCTGTGGTAATAACGGCATTTGCCCCCAAGGCTTTAGCCACTTGCTCGGTTAAGGCATTGCCACCGCCCCAATGACCGGACAGCAAGCTTATGGCAAAATTGCCCAATTCATCGCAAACCACCACCGCAGGGTCACGACTTTTATGCTCAAGGTGTGGGGCTATAACGCGCACGGCAATGCCCACCGCCCCTATGAATATGTGAGCTTCATGTTCTTGAAATGTTAGAGAAACTAAATTAGACAAACTGTCAAAGGGCTGTATGCTGTGTCCCAAAAGGGCTATACCGTCTAAAAGTTGCTCTTGTTCGCTGTTAAAAAGCACATGCTTAGGCACAAAAATACGCCATGTCTGCGCTGGTTTAAGGCTGGTAAGTATGCGCTGTGCCAAGGCAAGGCCTTGTGGCGTTATGGCATAACAAGCAATGTGTTTTGGCATAATATTGTGGGTGTTATGTTCAATTATTGATAAAGGTTAATTTTTAATCAGATTTTTTTTATCCAAAGAAAGGCAAGCTGTATTCCCTTTGCCCCATGCGCCTTTGCAAAAGCAAGGCATCTGCCAAGGTTAAAGCCACCATGGAACGCAAAACAGGCACCACTCGCGGAATGGCGCAAATGTCATGCCGTCCCCCCACATTCAGCTCAATGGCCGCGCCCTTGCTGTCTATGGAATTTTGCACTCTGCCAAGGGTGGGAATGGGCTTTATGGCCGCGTGTAAAATTATATGTTGCCCGGAAGAAATTCCGCCCAATATGCCACCGGCATTATTAGACACAAATCCTTGAGGATTTATGCCATCATTATTTTCTGAGCCAAGCATACGCGCTGCGGCAAAGCCTGCCCCCACTTCTACCCCCTTTACCGCTCCCACACTCATAAGGGCTGCGGCCAACATGGCGTCGAGCTTTTGAAACACAGGCTCACCAAGCCCCGCCGGCACTTGTCTTGCCTCTATGCGCACTATGCCACCAAGGCTATCGCCAGCACCACGCACCTTGACAACGCGCTCTTGCCACAGGGCTACCGCATCGGGGCTTGCGGCAAAAAAAGGTCTGGTATGGGCAAGGGTAAATTCTTCAGCGCTAAAATCAGGCGCTGCTATGCCGCCCATTTCTACAGCCGCCGCATAAATTTCTATGCCCACACTGGCAAGCAAGCACTCGGCAATGGCTCCACCCACCACGCGCGACACCGTTTCACGAGCCGAAGAACGCCCCCCACCGCGATAGTCGCGAAAGCCGTATTTGGCCATATAGCTTATATCACCATGCCCCGGCCGAAAAGCTTGAGCCACATGGCCATAATCGCGCGAGCGTTGGTCTTCATTTTTGATAACAAAGCCTATGGGTGTGCCCGTGGTTTTTCCTTCAAATATACCGGAAAGAATTTCCACCCTATCGCTTTCTTTACGACTGGTGCTGGCAAGGGCGTCGGCGCTGCCGCTATTGCCGCCAGGGCGGCGCTCATCAAGGCGCTTTTGAATATATTCACTCTCAAGAGCAAGGCCTGCGGGACAACCGTCCACACAGCCGCCAAGTGCTACGCCATGCGACTCCCCAAAGGTGGTCAGGCGAAAAATCTGCCCAAAAGTATTACCAGACATATGAAAACCTCAAGCTACTATTTTTTTATTATAAAGAATGATACTGCGATATGGCTGTTTTTAACAAAAGTTCTAAGGGTGCTTGCGCTTCAAGCACCACATGTGCTGTGGCAACATACAAAGGCGTTCGCTCCAAAAGCACAGTGGCCACTTCTTCCACAAGGCCTTGCCCTGTCAGCGAAGGGCGCTGTTCATGTTCCGGGTCAAAGCGCAAACGCTCTACTAAAATATCCACAGGAGCTTGCAAAAAAAATACGCAGCCTTCTGCGCGCATAAAATACCTATTTTCTTCACGCAAAACCATACCGCCGCCCGTGGCAATGACATGATGTTCCTTGGCAGCCTTTTGTAATATATGGCTTTCAAATTCACGAAAAGCCGCCCAACCGTGCTTTTGAACATATGTGGCCACGCTGCAAGCGGCTTCTTGTTGCAAAAGGGCGTCTGTATCCACAAAGTGCCATTGCAAAGCCTTGGCAAAAGCTCTGCCAAGGCTGGTTTTGCCACAAGCACGCGCGCCTATGAGAAATATTTTTTGTTTTTTTACCATGAAAGTATAAGGCTACATCCCTTCCGCACACTTTAGCGTGTAAAAGTGAAGGGATCCTTTGTATATCTCGCTATGGTTTGACATAAAATTTTAGGGGAAATGGGCTTTAGCACATGACTTTGCATGCCGGCTGTATAGCATTTGTCCAATTCTTCTTTGAGAATATGCGCGGTAAGGGCAATAATGGGCAGAGCATCAAAACGAGGGTCTTTGCGTAAATGCTCCGTAGCTTCAATACCGTCCATGCCGGGCATTTGCACATCCATAAGAATAACATCATATTCCTTTTTGCTTACAGCATTTAAAACCTCTTGGCCATTTTGCACGCAATCCACATGACAACCCATTTCTTTTAACATTTCAAGCGCAATAAGGCTATTTATTTCATTATCTTCTGCCAAGAGTATGCGCACACCTTCAATGTCAACGCCCCCTGTTTCTTCTTCTATAATAAGCGCATCATCCTCCGGCAATTCAAAGGGCATACGGCAAGTAAATGTTGTGCCTTTGCCTTCTACGCTCTGCACGGTAATGCGCCCTTCCATAAGTTTGACTAAGCGCTCTACAATGGCTAGCCCAAGCCCCATGCCGCCATAGAGCCTTGTGCTTGATGCGTCCACTTGGGTAAAGCCTGAAAACAAGGTTTGCAGGTCATTTTCAGAAATGCCAATGCCTGAATCTTCTACGATGAGGCGCACAATTTCTCGCCCTGTAACCTTACAAGTTCTGTGCATATGCAAAGAAAAGACTACCGAACCGCTTGAGGTAAATTTAATGGCATTGCTCACAAGATTATTTATAATTTGTGCAAAGCGCAGGGCATCACCTACCAAAACAGGAGCCACACCTTCGTCGATAACAAACTTGAGCATAATGCCTTTTTCGTGAGCCTTTTCCAGATAATGGTCCTGAATGCTTTGGAATACTTCGCTGGGACTAAAGGGTCTTTGCTCAAGCTCAAGCTTGCCAGCTTCGATTTTAGAAAAATCTAAAATATCATTAATAACTTCCAATAAATTTTTGGAAGACTCTTGAACTTTTTCTAAATAACCTTCAACCTTAAGATTTTTATTATTCTGTATGGCAAGGTGAATCATGCCAATAATACCGTTTAAAGGCGTGCGAAGTTCATGGCTCATATTGGCCAAAAAACGACTTTTGGCCAAAGAAGACTCGCGCTCAAGCACTTGCTCGCGCTGCATGCGCAAAGAATCTGTGATATCTACGGCAATGGTCAATCTGGTCTTTTCGTGTTCGCCCCAAGGTATACAGGTATCAATCATTTTAAAATCTGATTTCCCCTTAAAGCTGCGTAATTCCCAAGTTACAGGTTCTGCCCCAAGCTCTAAATGCTCTGTCTTACAATGCGCACAAGGTTCTTCCAAACCGTGAAACATTTGGTAGCACTTAGTTTTATTTGAATCTTTCACACCAACATACTCACACACAGCTTTATTACGACAAAGAACTTCATGCGTTTCTATATTGGTTATATACATGGGAAAAGGCAAAATATCCAAGAGTTCTTGCACTTCTTTTTCTTTTTTTTCAAGCACTTGTACCGCGGAATAATAGTTGATGGCATTATTAAGCAAGCAACCAATGGTGACCATGGTGTCCACAATTGCCTCTGCCCAACCTTCTCGCCTTTCGCATTGGTCTACCCCAAAAAAGCCAGAAAGTTTGCCATCAAAAAACAAGGGCACAAAAATCAAACCATAAATGTGCTTTTGTTGTAAAATTTTCTTGCCTTGCTCATTGGGGAAGTTTTCGGCAGACTGCATAATATAAGGCATACCGGCTTTTAGGTTTTCTAACATGCCGTCTTTTTGCAAGCCGTCTTGAAAGCCTTCATCGCCTTCCACAAAGTCGTTGAAAGGAGGAAGGCTAGGATCGGCCCAAAAAAATGTATTTTCAAAGGCATGCCCGTCGTAGGTAAACACATACACCCTGTGTACATGCAAAGCACTTCCTATTTTGCCAAAATTATCTTGAAGGTAGGACGCATAGTCTGCTGAAGAAAGCATGGCACCAGAAAGCTCCAGAAAAAGCTCTGTTATATTATCTGATACATCTATGGCAGCATGAGGAATATTACTCATAAGCGCACCTTAATGGGGCATTGGGAGTTTTTACATACATAATTACACATCGTGACAAACAAAATTATTTTCCTTGAAATTCAAATGGAGCATGAACAAAACCATAGATAATTTTGCGCAATTCTTGCGGCACAAAGGGTTTTGTTACATGGTCTTGCATGCCCACAGCAAGGCTTTTTTCATGGTCTTGCACCAAAGCATGCGCAGACATGGCAACAATCGGCAGCGTGTTATATTTTTCCATACTGCGAATGCGCTGTGCTGTTTCTATGCCGTCTAGATTGGGCATTTGTATGTCCATAAGCACCAAGTCA
Source organism: uncultured Desulfovibrionaceae bacterium (assembly GCA_964369535.1). Taxonomy (GTDB): domain Bacteria; phylum Desulfobacterota; class Desulfovibrionia; order Desulfovibrionales; family Desulfovibrionaceae; genus CAYJAD01. Next base: position 14,928 of record CAYJHG010000002.1, on the reverse strand, counting down.
TATTCTTTTTTCTCTAACATTTTTAAAGCAATAAGCCCATCGCCGGCACAATCTACAAAGCAGCCATATTGTTCTAGCACTTCTGTGGCAATGAGCACATTTATTTCATTATCTTCCACAAGCAAGATCTTGGTGCCGGCTATGTCTTCATCCACATGTTGCTCCACAGCCACAGTACGTTCTTGCACCTGTTCCGCCCCCGAAGTTTTGGCAAAAGGAATGGTACAAATAAAGGTTGTGCCCACGGAAAGGGAGCTTTCCACACTGATAGACCCGCGCATAAGCTCTACGAGCTTTTGCACAATAGTAAGGCCAAGACCGGTGCCTCCATAATTTCGCGTGGTGGAAGCTTCTGCTTGAGTAAATTCTGTAAAAAGTTTTTGTAAATTTTTTTCAGAAATGCCAATACCTGTATCTTTTACAAGCAACTGTATTATCTGTTGATCTTCTTTACTCTCTAGCACTTTTGCTTCTAAAGTAACACCGCCTTTCTTGGTAAATTTAATGGCATTATTGGTCAAATTTAACAAGATTTGCGAAAGACGCAAAGAGTCCCCCATTAAAAAGGGTGAAGTTTTTTCGTCTATAGAGCAGCGCAAATATATATCTTTACGCGTCACTTCTGTCTGCAAAATAGCTTGAGTTTCAAAGAGAATTTCTCCCAAACTAAAGGGGCGGCATTCCAACTGAACATTTTCATTTTCAATTTTAGAAAAATCAAGAATATCGTTAATAATGGCCAGCAAATTACGCGAAGATAATTGTATTTTATTTAAATATTCCGCAATGTTTTCATCTTCGTTTGCAGTATGAGCAAGATGTGTCATGCCTATAATACCATTTAAAGGCGTGCGCAATTCATGGCTCATATTGGCCAAAAAATGCCCCTTGGCCAGATTTGCTTCGCGCTCAAGCACCTGCTCACGCTGCAAGCGCAAGGAATCTGAAATATCTAAAGCAATGGACAAACGCACCTTTGGATTATGTTCCCAGCTCATACAACGATCAAGAACTTTATAATCTTTTTGCGCCACAGGATTGTGATGATGCCATATATATGGTGGGTCTCCAAGCTCTAAATGGGCATTGGTACAAAAAGGGCACGGCGATGTAAGATTTTGAAAAGCTTCGTGGCACTTAGCCCCAATCACGCTTGTTGAGCCAAAGAGGTCGGCAATATTTTTATTATAAAAAATAATGGAATAATCTTGCATATTAGACACATAGATGGGAAAAGGAAAAGCGTCGAACAGAGCTTGTGCTTGCATTTTTTTCTTTTGCAATACACGTTGTGTAGCATAATACGCTCTGGCATTACTGATAAGACTCCCAAGAATAATTACCGTATTGATGGAATCTTCTATCCAATCAGGAATATCTTTGCACAAATCAAGACCAAAAAAACCCTCTATTTCACCCGCAGTAAAAATGGGTACAAGTATTAGAGCTTTAATTTTTTGGGATTTTAATAGTTCACGAAAAGACACGTCGTCGATTTCATCGATATTTTCAAGCACATAGGCCTTGCCGCGAAAAAGCGCATGCAGCATACGTCCTTCGCTTTGCAAGTAGCTTAAGTTCATTTCTTGCAAACTGTCTTTTCCGGAAGAAATACCTTCATCCACCCATTCATAAGTATTATCCCAAAGCCCATTTTTAATTTTAAAAATATAACTTCGGCTCACCTTCATAACATGCCCTATATCAGCCAAGGTATCGTTGAAAAAAATGTCCTCTTCTGCTGTGTCACGCATACGAGCAGAAATACGCGTGAACATCTCAAGGCGCTCTTTTTCAGTTATATTAAGACGGCTGTGAGGGCTTGGGGGCACAATTTGTTCCTCTTTGCTACATTTTTATGCAAAAATCATATATGTGTTTAAATTACAAAACAAAGTCTAATTATTTAAAAAAATATGCATTTTTACATAAAATCATATTTTTTCTAACGGTCAATCATACTAAACATTCTTATATTCATTGTCAAGATAACTCCCTTTTAGCTTATAAAACATACACACTTAATTTGTAGCTTAAAGCGCACAAAGGGTATTTACAGACAGCCCCAAAAAGTCGTATAATGATTTTTTGTAATTGCATCACTCTCAAGAGATTAACCACTATCCCAAAGGTTTTTTTATGAATGCACATTTTCCACGCATGCATCGCCTTCCCCCCTATGTTTTTGCAGTGGTGGGCGAACTTAAAATGCAACTACGGCGACAAAACATTGATATTATTGACATGAGCATGGGCAACCCCGATTTGCCTACACCTCAGCACATAGTGGACAAGCTTGCAGAAGCGGCGCAAAAACCCGCAAATCACCGCTATTCTGTTTCGCGCGGCATACCCAACCTTCGCAAAGCCATATGCGATTGGTATGAACGCAAATTTGATATTTCTCTTGACCCAGACTCAGAGGCTGTAATTACCATGGGCTCTAAAGAAGGCCTTGCGCACCTTTCTTTGGCCATGCTTTCACCCGGCGATGTAGTGCTTGCCCCTGACCCCACCTATCCCATACACACATATGCCCCCATTATTGCCGGGGCAGATGTACGCTCCATTCCCATAGGGCCTGGCAGGGATTTCTTTGAAGATTTAACCACAGCTGTGCGCCAAGCTTGGCCCAAGCCTAAATTGCTTTTTTTGTGCTATCCACACAATCCCACAACAGAAGTGACCGACTTGGAATTTTTCCAAAAAGTTGTTGATTTTGCAAAAGAACACAATATTTGGGTCGTACACGATTTAGCGTATGCCGATCTTGCCTTTGATGGTTATGTGGCGCCGAGCTTTTTACAGGCTAAGGGTGCTAAAGATGTGGGTGTTGAATTTTATACCCTTTCTAAAAGTTATTCCATGCCCGGTTGGCGTATGGGCTTTTGTGTGGGCAACCCAGAGCTTGTAAAAGCCCTCACACGTATAAAAAGTTATTTGGATTATGGTATTTTCCAGCCAATACAAATTGCTTCAACCGTGGCACTGAATGGACCTGAAGATTGCGTCAAAGAAATCTGCGATATTTATCGTACTCGCCGCGACTCTCTCATCGATGGACTAAAGCGCGTGGGTTGGGATGTGCCTCCACCCAAGGCCACCATGTTTGTATGGGCACAGATTCCAGAAGAATTTAGAAGCATGGGTTCTGTGGAATTTTCCAAGCTCTTGCTCAATGAAGGGCAAGTGGCTGTTTCGCCCGGACTTGGCTTTGGCAATTACGGCGATGACTATGTACGCTTTGCCCTTATAGAAAATGAACACCGTACCAAACAAGCCATACGCGGTATACGCAAGGCTCTTTCGGGTGTGACGGAGTAATATTATGCAAGAAAATTCCCCTCTTATCATTGGTATAGCCGGTTTTGGCACAGTAGGCACAGGGCTTGTGCGTGCTCTTGAGCAAAGCTCTGAACTTATCATGAAACGTATTGGACGCCCCATAGAAGTGAAGACCATTTTGGTGCGCGATCTCCATAAACCGCGTGCTCAAGCCTTACCCAAGAATACAAAAATCACTACCAATGCCCAAGAATTGACCGATGACCCAGAAATCAACCTCATCGTTGAACTTATGGGCGGCATTGACGATTCTGGTAAATTCATCTCGCGAGCCCTAGACATGGGAAAACATGTGGTCACCGCCAACAAAGCACTTTTAGCAGAAGCAGGTGAAGCACTTTTTCGTAAAGCTCAAGAAAAAGGCCTTTCTTTGCTTTACGAAGCAAGCATTGCCGGCGCCATTCCCATTGTGCAAACGCTCAAAGAAAGTCTGGCCGGTAATAATATCGAATCACTTATCGGCATTTTAAACGGCACAAGCAATTATATTCTTTCGCAAATGACCACAGACAAACTTGACTTTGCCACAGCCTTACAAGAAGCCCAAGACAAAGGCTATGCCGAAGCTGACCCCACCCTTGACATTGACGGGCATGACGCAGCACACAAATTAGTTCTGCTCATCCGCCTAGCCTATGGCATGGAATATCCTTATACAGAATTACCTGTATGCGGCATACGCAATATGAATAAATTGGACATAGCCTTTGCGCGTGAATTTGGCTATCGTATCAAATTATTAGCGCAAGCGCACATTGTGGACGGAAAATTGGAAGCCGGCATATTTCCTACGCTGGTGCACCATCGATTTTTAATATCCAATGTGGGCGGCGCCTATAATGCCGTGCGCGTTGAAGGTGATGCTGTGGGCTCACTCTTTTTGCACGGGCGCGGCGCTGGCGATTTGCCCACAGCTTCTGCTGTGCTTGGCGATATTCTTAATATTGCCCGCAATGCTTTACCCAATAATACAGGATTTGTGCAACAAGTACTGCCAAAAGCAGAAATTTTGCCGCCGGCAGAAGCCCGTTCTTCTTATTATGTACGGGTGATGGTGCACGACAGCTCAGGAGTTTTGCGAGATATAGCCGGCATGATGGCCAAAGAAGACATAAGCATAGCCCAAGTTATTCAAAAGCCAGAAGAACAAGGCGCTGTCCCCTTGGTGTTTATGACCCATGAAGCCAGTGCTAGATCCATGGAGCGCGCTTTAAAGGCCATTGAATCAGCAGGATTTTTGCAGGCAGACGCAGTGGCTTATCGCGTAATCTGCTAATATGTATAGTAAAAAAATGGCTCCTGCGGTGATTTTTGACCGCGATGGTACTCTTATTGTGGACAAACATTACTTGCACGAGCCTGAACAAGTAGAACTTTTTCCCCATGCAGTGATTGGCCTGCAGCTTTTGCAAAAAGCAGGATTTCGCCTTTTTATAGCCACGAACCAATCGGGAATTGGGCGTGGCTATTATACCCTTAATGCAATGCACGCCGTGCACGAAAAACTAAATACCCTGCTTGCCGCTTCACATATATATTTGGACGGCTACTACTATTGCCCCCATGCACCCGAAGCGCAATGCCACTGCCGCAAGCCAAGTCTTGGCCTAATTTCCCAAATTGCACAAGAACATGACATCAATCCTCAAACAAGCTTTGTGGTGGGCGACAAGGCTTGTGATATTATATTGGGGCAAAAAGCCGGCATGCGCAGCATCTTGGTGCGCACAGGCTATGGAAAGCAAGAAGAAGAAAAAGGCACATGCAAGCCCCACATCATTGCTGATAATCTGGAAGAAGCAGCACGCTTCATACTTACACAAAAATAATATTATCTTCTTATTTTAGTTTCTCATTTTGCTAAGCCAATGATCCAAGGTCGCGTATAAAACCTGCGGCGAAATGGGCTTAGTTATATGATCATTCATGCCATGCGCTAAACTTATTTCTTTATCACCGGTCATGGCATGCGCAGACATGGCTACCACAGGCAAATCTTTAAAACGCTCATTTTCGCGAATGCGCTTGGTAGCACTTAGTCCATCAAGCACAGGCATTTGTATGTCCATAAGCACCATGTCATATGTGCCCTTTTCAAGCATATCAAGAGCTTCTTGCCCATTATTGGCAATATCAATCGTGTACCCTACACTTTTGAGTAATTCTTCGGCAATAAGTTGATTTATATGATTATCTTCCACAAGCAAAATATGCTCATTCCTTTGGACGTTTTCCGTGGGTGGGCTTAGCACAGGTTTTTGCAAACTTAATTCCGCTAAAGGTAAATCTCCTGTTACAACTTGCAATATTGCTGTAAAATAAAAAGTTGACCCTTTGCCCTCTTCGCTTTCAACCCAAATTTCTCCGCCCATCATTTCCACAAGACGCTTAGAAATGGTGAGCCCAAGTCCTGTGCCGCCATATTCTCTGGTCACAGACGTATCTGCCTGAGTAAAAGCGGTAAACAATTTTCCTACCTGCTCTTGACTTAGGCCAATACCTGTATCTTGAACCGCAAAAGTAAATATAGCCTTATCGTTTTCATGCTCTATACTTGTAATTTCAAGTATCACACTGCCTTGGCTAGTAAATTTAATGGCATTACTTATTAAATTAAAAAGCACTTGTTTGAGGCGCAAGGGATCACCAAGCATTTGATTATTACAGCAAAGATTTTCAATAAGCTTAAGCTCCATATTTTTTTCTGCAAGCTTTGGCGAAAAGAGCGTATAAACTTCTTGCAATATTTCTTTAATATGGAAGGGGATATTTTCAATTTCAAGTTTACCAGCTTCAATTTTAGAAAAGTCCAGTATATCGTTAATAATGCGCAAAAGGTTATTGGCCGATTGCAAAGTTTTTTGCACATAATTTTCCTGAGATGTATCTAGGGAAGTTTGAGACAAAATGTGCAAAAGTCCCAAAATACCATTCATAGGCGTGCGAATTTCATGGCTCATATTGGCCAAAAATTCACTTTTTGCCTTAGCACTTTGCTCAGCTGCATCGCGCGCCGCTCGCAAATCAGTCTCAGCTGCTTTAATTTCTTTAAGCATGGCCTTAAAGCTGCGCAAATCACGCACATAGCTGATAACAGCATATTCTTCGCCATGCATCACGCGCTCAAGCGTCACTTCAACAGGTAAAGGCTCTTTGGTAAAAGGATTCACACAAAGCCATTCAAAGCGCTGAGATCCGTGGCTAAAAGCCAAACTCAATTTACGAGCCACCTTAGATTTGCTTTCTTCACCATCGGGTTGAAACTCAGGATTAACTGTATAGAAATTTTGCATATATTCTTCTTTGCTACTAAATCCATACAATTTTACAACTACCATATTGCAATCGATGAGATTAAAATTCTTATCCCAATAATTTGCCCCCACAGGTACAGAGTCAAGCATAGCTTGCGTTCGCTCTTCGGCAATTTTCATCTTTTCCTGTGAAGCTTTAAGCTCACGCAAATCTTTTAGAAAGGACAGTACGACATATTGCCCCTTGTACAAAGTGCGCAAAAGAGTCACTTCCATGGGAATAGATTCATCGGTAAATGGATGTTTAAACAAAAGCTCAGCATGGGCATTGCCGTGCTCATAAGCATGGGCGTAAAGGCCTCTGGCTGAAAGCCTTGAAATTTCGCCATTAGATTGCAATTCAGGAAAAGCCTCTAAATATCCTTCAAGAAAATGTTCTTTAGACTCAAAACCTAACATCTTAACTATATTAAGGTTGCAGTCTACAATTTGAAATTCGCTCCCCCAATAGATCGCTCCCATGGGCACAGAATCAAGCATCATTTGGACGCGTTCTTCAGTTTCACGAATTTTTTTAATGCTTGCTTTAAGTTCTCGCAAATCGCGTTGATAAGCCGCCACCATATAGGCATCACCAATACGCACTCTTATTAAAAACATTTCAGTGGGCAAAATATCACCGTGAATATTTAAATGCGTCCATTCAAAATGCAAATAACCTTCTTCAAAGGCTTTGGCTAAATATTCATATAAAAGCACATCAGAACGCTGACCATTATCTTGAAATTCTGGTAAAAACTCAAAAAAGCGCTCAATATATTCTTCCTTAGAAGAAAGGCTTAAAAAACGCACTGATTCATCATTGCAGTCAATAAGATGCAAATCGCTATCCCACATATTGGCCCCCATGGGTATAGCATCGAGCATGGTACGAATACGTTTGTCTGCTTCTTTGGCCTTTGCTTCATAAGCCTTAATTTGTCTTAAATCCCTAGTATATCCTGCCACAATATATTGACCACGGAATGTAGTTCGCACAAGGGTTACTTCGGCTTCAATGGGCTCACCGTTCAATTTACAATGCATCCACTCAAAGCGACAATAGCCATCATTAAAGGCAGTAGTAATTTTTTCTACGGCAGATTCAGAAGAAAGCATACCATCTGGTTGATATTCTGGAGAAAGTTCAAAAAATCTGTCTAAATATTCTTGCTTATCTTTCAAGTCAAAAAGGTCAACAGCCGCTTGATTACAGTCTATATTTTCAAATTTATCATTCCAAAAATTTGCACAAAGAGGTGTTGTATCAAGCATAATCTGGGCGCGCTCTTCAGCTTCTCGCAAACGCTCTTGACTAGCTTTAAGCTCACGCAGGTCTCTAGTATATTCAGCTACAAATATATCTTCATCCACAATAATTTTTACAAGAGTGACTTCACAAGGAATAAGGCTACCATCAGCACCGATATATTCCCATTCAATCTTGACAAATCCCTTTTCAAACGCTTCCCTCACTGCTTTATCTGCAACTTCAGTAGAAAGCTCACCATTGGCTTGAAAGACAGGGTAAAATGAATATAATTTTTCTGAAACTTCTTCTTTATTTGCAAGACCCAAAAAACGTACTGTTTCAAGGTTGCAGTCGATGAGCTCAAGGGATTGGTTCCAAAAAAACACAGCCAAAGGTGCTGCATCCAAAAAAGCTTGTAATCTTTTATTGCTGGAACTGGCAAAAGAAGAGTTTTCATTATCTGCTTTCATTATCATACATAAACTCCACAATAATAAGAGTATATTGTCATAAAAAATGGTACGCGAGAGAATAGCTACTTGTATAATAGTAATATTTATCAGGAATGCTTTCAGATATCAAGCAAAGTCTATGAGCATAAGGCTTAAAAAAATTAAGGGAAGGCGCTATATGCGCCTTCCCTTAAAATGAACTTAAAGAACTAAGTCTCTAAGTGGATAGTCTAGTATCAACTTATTCCCAAATGATCATGATGTCTGCGCGACGGTTCAATTGAAGACCAGGATACATGTGGGTTTCGCCACGGCCTTGTTGAATGATCACTTCGTTGTTGCAGCCTTTGCTTGCAAGATAATCTTTAACAGCATTGGCGCGGTTTTGGGAAAGGTTCAAGTTGTAGTCCATGTCACCACGAACGTCAGCAAAACCTTCTACAAAGATTTTAAGCTCTGGACGAGTCTTAAGAACTTCAGCTAAGAAATCAAGACGGGCAGCGCTTGCCTTGGTGATGTCATACTTAGCAGTGTTAAAGAATACGGAGCGCAAGCTGCGTACATCTTGAGAAGGAATGGTAGGAATGTAGAAAGCTTTCTTTACGAAAGATTGTGCATCTTCAGGAGTGTTGATGATGTCACGAGCGTCTACAAACAAAGACTTGCTGTTCAAGGAAGCGAGTTGCTTTAATACAGCCATGCCCTTTGCAGTGTCAGCAACAGAAACAACGTGCATTACCATGCCGGGGTTAGCAGCATACAAAGCTTGAAGAGCTTGAACGGCTTTGGTTCCAAGGTTTTCGTGGCCGTCAGAAACGAGCACTAATGCACTGTTGCCAGGCATTTGGGAAAGGGAACCGGAAAGAGCCATGAAGCTCTTGCCTAGTGGGGTAAGGCGACCATAGATGGCGCCGCCATTGCGGATACCGTTAAGTTTGGCAGTCCAACCAGCGCGATCCCATGCGCCTGGAGCCATAACAACAGCGTTAGGGTTAAGGGCAGCAATAGCGCCTTGGTAGCCCAAAAGAGGGGTCTTGGCATTCAAGCGTACAAGAGCTTGTTTTGCCATTTCGATTTTTTCCACACCAGTGGCTTTGTGCTTCATGTACATAGAACCAGATTGGTCCACGAGCATGAAAATGCCGTCAACTACTTTCTCATGTACGCCAACAGCTTGATAAGCTTGAGCTGGCATAGCCATGATAAGAGTTGCAACAAGTGCTAGAAGAGAAAGACGAATGTGTTTCATGGTAAACTCCTTCCAAAAATTAAATTTAAGTTTATCGTCAATAGAAAACCTTCCACTTGGTTAGCTATGACACAACTTCTCTAAGAAGTACAGCAAAATTATTCGTTGCGACAAAAAAATTTTACTTCCAAAGCAATCTATATTTTTTAAGCTGAACTTACAAGTCTTTTTTCTTAATTAGCAGCTCTATCTTTATCAAGCTAACATACTTATTTTATAAAACTTTATTCAACTTGCTTCTTTTGAGCGTCTCTTATTAAATTCTTTATTTTTTTTTCTGGCCATATATATATTTTTATTTTTTGCATGCAATTTAAAATACCCATTGAGGCATTTTTTCGGTACAAGCAAGCGTTTTTCTGCATTTCAAGCCCAGCCAAAACAGAAAAAACTGTAATATTTCAAAACAATAAATATAACAACGCGTGCGGTGTAAAAAATTGTACTCACAAATTGAGTTTTACAAACTCAAAACACATTTTTTTTACTTTTTTTGTTTGGGTATCACATGCACGCAGTTTTTGGGCATATGAGATAAAATTATGGCAATTCGCGCAAAAGAAGACGGTGCATAGCGTATAAGTTCACGGCATTTTGCTAAAATGAGCATATCTAGCAAAGCTTCACGACCTTTTTGCACATTGCTTATGCCTGGAACATAGCTGTGTAATGGTGTGCCGCTGTCTAAAAATATTTTTTTTTGGGTAATGGTGTTTGGAAAAAGTTTGCGTACCATATCCTCTACCTCAACGCTGTCCGTGGATAAGAAAATGGCTTCGTGACGTTTGGCCACGGCACAAAGTTTTTCTAGCATAAGGGGTAATGGACTTTTTAAATCTGTATGGCGTATATGTATGCCCACGGGCACATCTGTAAAATGCTTGGCAAAAAAAGCATCTGCCGTCTTAGTAAGCTCCGCTTGTGGCAAGATACATGTGCGAAAAATAAAATCTGCCACATCTTCAGGTTGCAAATTTTCTGCTTCTGTAAAATGTTCCTTAAGATATGGTAGCAATAATGGAGCAAGCTTTAAGCACAAGTTTTCATTATAATGCCAAAAAAAAGCTATGTCGGCCTCTGTGTGCATATCTTCTTGGTTAACACTTGAAATGCGCATATTTTCTGGTGACATATGGTTATTATTATCAAATAAGTATTCCACAGCCGCAGTCTTTGCAAAATGTTCTTGCCAAAAAGGCGGGTACACACAAGCCCCCTTGCTGATATAGGCAAGCACATCTTCTATATCCATGTGGGGAACATGCCGAAGGCAAAACCAAGAAGGAAAAATATTTGAAAAATCATCTGAATACATACCGTCGCGCCAATCCACACACAGATGACGCTTTGTAAGAAGGGCCAAGGCAATGCCGCTGGTCAGGGCCAAGAGCCTATTGGCCAAACCACCGGAAGCGCGAACCACAAGAATTTTAGGCATGTTGCTCATGTAAAGAAGCCTTTTTTGCGAGTAAATGTAAATACACAACAAAATCTGTAATGGCTTGCGCTTCTTTTTGCAAGCGGCAGTTCACATAGGCCGCGGCATATTGAGCAAAGGTCATTTTTTGACCATATACATTATATAGGCGTTTTTCATGGGCAAAGGGCAAATGAAAATATTTTCCCACTTGAGGGTGAATGGGTTGCACAAATTCTTCTTCAAGAGCTTGATAAGCCTCTCGCACAGGCCAAGGTACTGCCCCAAGATTGAGCAAGCGCAAAACACTGTCGGCCACATGAATATTCAACCTTGCCGCAGGGTGGTTTACAGTATGAAAAAGTTGTTCCTCTTGCCAATAAGCATCTATAATATCAAGACTTGATATAGAAACCCCAGAGTGGTTTGCCATATGTTCTTTTTCTTCTTCTTTGGCACGAGATGCGGCCACATATGCTTGTAAGTCGTATTTGGCAGCAAGATTACCCCGCAAGAATATATGCAATATATCATCAAAATTAAGCGCACTTTTGCACAAATGTTCTAGCAAAGTATCACCATAGGCCATATGGGTTTTATTTGTCCACAAGGGCCAATACCCATTAAAAAACATATTGGGAATGCGTATGCACAGGCAGGAATTGGGCAATTTTTGTAACAAAGCTTCCGTGGCGTGTTCTTGCCAATGGTTGCCCATATGCTGATACAAGAAAAGCTTACACTTGCCCAAGGACTTTGCAGAAATACTTTCTTTTAAATAGTTAGTATATTTTTCGATTGTAAATAATTTTGCAAAGGACTCACTGCCAGACAATAAGTTTTTAAGGGTGTCCCCTTGGCAGTTAGCGTGGATGATGCAAAGGTCTTTTGGCATAAATTTCTCGCAAATATGGTAATTTTTTCCCTTAGGGGCCATGTATTACCATATACAAGCATAAGTTATGCCAAAATAGATAACGCTTGGTGCTACGTTCTGTAGCAGGTGGAATTTACTTCCACCTGCATCTTAAATACGCCACCGCGAACACTTTAACCCGCCGGGAGGCTCGAGCGGTAGCGAGTTATTGAGTAAGCAAGGCGCGTAAGTGGAACTTGTTTCCACTTACATGCTATGCGCCGCCGCGAACGGATTATGGCTTGAGTTTCATGGTATAAACATTCTCAAGCTGCAAATACTTGCGGGCAAGGTCGCGCAAGTCTTCAGATTTTAACGTTTTAGCTTTTTCTATTTGCGCCACTCTAAAATCAAGGTCTTGTCCAAGCAAGGTGCGCAAGCCGCCTTCACCGGAGCGGGAACCTAGGCTTTGGCGGTCACGATAGTAGTCGCCTTGCATTTTATTTTTAGCTTTTTGCACTTCCTCTTGCGGCAATGGGTCTTTGCGCAAAGATTCTATGACAGTCTTAAAGCCTTTTTCTGCTTGTTCCATTTTGCCAGGTTCGGTGCCAATGTAAAAGACCATATACCCTGCTTCTGGCATAAAGCGTGGGAAGGCTGTAACTGTATAGCCAAGGCCTTGTTTATCGCGTAGTTCACGGAAAAGCAGACCGCTTTGCCCGGCCAAGGCTGTTTGCAAAAGTTCTAAGCCCACGGCATCTTCATGGTCTGCAGGCACAGTTTTAAACACAAGCATCAAGTGGGCTTGTTCGCGCCCTTCCATGGTTAAGGGTAATGTCGCTGGCTTTGTCCACTGAGGTGGGTTTATTTTCATGGCCGCATCTTGAGGTTTTGGTAAGGAGCGTGCAAAAGCAAGCACAGCTTCTTCGTCAAAATCTCCGGCCACAGAAAGTACCCAAGGTTGGCGCGATTGCTTTTGCCAAAAAGTTTTAACCATGGCCTGTGTATATTTTTCCACATCACTAATTTCACCTAAAGATGTGAAAGCATAAGGGTGTTCTGTTCCAAAAAGAAAAGAAGGCATTTTGGAAAAGGCAAAACCAAGGGGTTTGTCATCACGACTACGGATGGCGCTTATTTGATTTTTTCTTTCTCTTTCCACTTCTTCTTGGCTCAAAGCAGGCTTTGTAATAATGTCTTTAAGCAAAGCAAAAAGATCGGCATTAAAACGTGAAGGTTGGCTCATGGAAAAACCAAAGCTTTGTCTGCCGCTAAAGGCGCGCAAAGAAGCCGCTCTAGCTGCCAAAAATTCTTCCATTTGTGGGCTGGTCATGGATGTTGTGCCTGTGGTGAGTGTTTGTGCTGTCAAAGCTGCAAGACCTTGTTCAGCATAATTTTTTGCCAAGCTATCCCCACCGGTCATGTATAAATCCACTGAAGTATAAGGCATGGTGGCATCGGGAATAAGCACCACTTGGCGCCCGTCTCCCAAATCTACCACGCGACTTTTACCGCTGTCTTGACCTACATCTTGTTTTTTTGCCGTGGCAGGCACAGGCCAATTTTTATGCAGCACACTTTGCAAGTCAGGCAAAACTGCATGTTGTGGTGCAAGCACAGCCACATTGAAACGTTCTGGCACAAGCCATGTATCAAGGCTTTTTTGTAATTGCTCTTGTGTTACTTCATTCATAACATTGAGCATATTCTTTTCGCCCTGCTCACCACCAAGGAAAAGTTCCAAATAACCACGCCAAGAAGCAAGGCCGCCCAAGGTTTCCTTAGAACGATATATACCGTCCTCCACCAGTAATTGAGCTCTTGCTATATCTTCTTTATTAAAAGTTGTGGCCTTAAGGCTAGCCAAATCTGCCACAAATTCTTTCCAAAAAGGCTCTAATTTATGCATATCAAGCTGAACGGTAAAATACAGCATACCTATGCGCTCAAAACTGTAATTGCCCACGCCTATGGCATCAACAAGTTGTTTTTCATACTTATATTTTTTGTACAGATATGATGTGGCATCACCACCAAGCACATGCGCCAAAATATCAAGCTGTAAGCTTTGCACATCGGTTAAACCGGGTACCGGCAAGGCCATACTCAAATATATTTTATTCCAAGCCCCGTGCATGACCTTAATACTGCTATTTTGCAGGGTATTTGCTTGCAAAAGTTGCACAGGTTGCATGGGGGCAGTATTTTCTAAAGTTCCAAAAAGTTTTTCTGCTTCTTGCAATACGGCCTTGGCGTCAATATTTCCCACCACTACCAAGAGCATATTTTGCGGCTGATAATATTTAGCAATATAGGCGCGCATGGATTCGGGAGTTATGGCATTGATAGTTTCTTCAAAGCCAATGATGGGGCGCTCATAAGAAGTATTTTTAAGGGTTTGCCCTTGCAAGGATTTAAAAACAAGTTGCCCCGGGTTATCATTGGATCTTTGCAGTTCAGAAAGCACCACTTCTTTTTCCGAGGCCAATTCTTTGGCATCCAAGGTAGCGTTAAAAGCCATATCTTTCACCACATCCATGCCCAATTGCCAGTGGTCAGAAGGCATGTCTGTCAAATAAACGGTATAATCAAAGCTGGTTGCGGCATTGAGATAACCCCCCACAGCCTCCACTTCTTGCGATATGGCACCCATAGGCCGCGTGCTTGTGCCCTTGAACACCATATGCTCAAGCACATGGCTTATGCCGGCATCTTCTGGGGTTTCATAGGCAGAACCGGCTCGAACATACAGGCGCGTGGACACTAAAGGAAAACGCGTGTCCGGCAAAATATACACGGTAAGCCCATTTTTTAAAATGCTTATGTGTGCTTTATCCGCCAGCATGGCAGGTGCCACGGCAGCTGGTGATGTTTTTTGTTCTTTGGCAGTATTTTCTGCTGCATAAATGTTTGGTGTATGGCTCATAATAATTCCTAAGCAGCCCATAAGGGCCAATAAAAGGCTTTTGATTTGCATGAAAAACTCCGTATGTATTTATATAATAAGTGTTTAATGATTTTTTCCTTTGGGTAAATTTATGCATGACGCATAAAAATAATTGAT
>CAYJHG010000001.1:0-22362 GCA_964369535.1 uncultured Desulfovibrionaceae bacterium | reverse complement strand
GCCAACAAATTATTCAAGATATAGGCAACAAAGCTGTCACCCAAACTCCTGCCGAACCAAGCACCGTTTCTGCCAATGATGCAACGGCCTTTCAGGATATGGTTGGTGCTACGGGCAATGCACAAGCTGCCCCGCCTACAACGGGTGTGGATGGCAGCACTATGCAAGTAGGCACTGAAAGCCAAATTTCTGGGCTGGACACAGCAGACATTAGTAGCATAAAAGCCAAACCTTCCCTTGGCGACAGAATTTTGCAAGGACTTGAAAATACGCAAAATGAAATTCAAACCGCCAAGAATAACGTGGCTGCAGATTTGCAAAAAGACGGCAATATCAACGACATGTATAAACTGCAATTACAAGTGAGCCATTTGGCCACCAACCAACACGTTGTGGGGCAAGTAGGTTCCAAAACAAGCCAAGGCATACAAACTTTGCTTAAGGGGCAATAATGATAAAGCAATATGTTCGCACAAGTCTATTATTCTTGTTACTTTGCCTAAGCTTTGGCCTGTCTGGCTGTGAAACAGTTGTATTTACAAATATTTCTGAAAGCTCAGCCAATGACATGCTGGCCTTTTTGGCAAAACACGGCATTGCAGCGCAAAAAATGCCAGGGCAAAAAGAACAGTTTTCTCTGTTGGTGAACGAAGCTGACCTTGCGCAAAGTATAGAGCTGCTTTCTCAAGAAGGCTTGCCGCGCGAACATTATGATTCCATGGGAAATGTCTTTAAAAAAGAAGGCGTTGTTTCTACACCTTTGGAAGAAAATGCTAGACTTATTTATGCCCTGTCTCAAGAAGTGGCAGGAAGCATTGCTCTTATCGACGGTGTTTTAGCTGCCCGCGTGCATGTGGTGTTACCCACCACAGACGTCTTTGGCACTGCTAAGGCCCCCTCCACGGCCGCTGTGTTTATCAAGCACCGCTATGGTGTGCCCATTGAAGGCGAAGTTTCGCGCATTAAGCAATTGGTGGAAAATAGCATTCAAGACTTAAGATACGAACATATTTCGGTATTTTTATTTCCTGCATCTCCGTCTAAGCCGCCATCTCAAACGCAATGGGTCACTATTTTGGGCTTGAGAGTGGCTCCTGCTTCTGCCAATGCCGTATGGGCGCTTTTGGCCACATGCTTTGCCTCCATATGCTTAGCCATTGGCATTTGGCTTTGGCCGCGCTATGTGAAAAAACCTGTGAAGGATACTTTATAATGCAAGGCCCCTTTGAGCAAAAAACTTTTACACAAACTCTTGTGCAAAATACTTTGCTCTTGCGCCTTTTGGCCGACTATTACCAAAATTTTGTGTATGCCATACCCGAAAAGCTTTTTTTGGCTCAAGAACAAAATCTGAAAAATAAAACTGATATCTTTGCATTTCTTATGCAAAGTTCAAGACTTGGCTTACACGAAGACTATTTTACCAAACACCTTGGCCTCACAAATCAAAAGGACGAAGATTTTTTTCATGGTGCATGCCGCATTGCCCTTTTGCCAAAGCCCTATTTGCAACGCCTTTTACTCATGGTAGGCATGAGCTTGTGCCGCGAAAGCATTATCAAAACGGTTTCAAGAAAAGATGTGGAAAAAATACGACAACTTGAAGACATGCTATTACCTGAAGCGCATGATATAGCACAGCAAAACATGAGTCCTTATACTTTTGCCGTGCAAAAATCACTCACCTATGTAGGGCATAGCGAATATGTGCGTAAAGGGGCTCAGCAAAAAGCCTGTGCGTCACATTTTGATACTTTAGATTTGCAAGAGCGCATTGTGGCTTGGGGACTTTGGAGTATATTTTCTTGTGTGCAACTTGCCGGTGACAATGCCTTACAGCGCACACGCATCATTTTGAACGATTTTTGCGCTTTACTGCCTCAATTTTTTGCAAAAGAGCCTGCAGGCACACCACATATGCTACAAGATATACACGACAAAGAAGCCCTAGCTTGGCCGCTTATTCGTGTTATAGTATTTAAAGAAATTTCATGCCCTTGGGAGGATGGATGGACAACACTTTTTGCTTAAAAAAACAACATATCCATGTGCATCCCCAAGCACACATTCTTAAAGCTCAAGAGCATGTACTGCTTTTGCAGGCCAATGAAATTTTGCAAGCTGCAGAAGAAGAAGCCCTGCGCATAAAAGAAGAAGCGCAAAAAGCCTTTGAAACAGAAAAAGCCAGAGGCTATGAAGAAGGCTTGGACGAAGGCCGTATGGAAATGGCAGAGCGCACCTTTGAAGCCATAGCAAATGGCATTGATTTTATTGAAAATTTAGAAAAAACAACTGTGGAAATCATCATGAAATCCTTGCAAAGGGTTTTAGATGAAATCCCCCCTGAAGATAAAATCATGCGCATAGTGCGCCGTGCTCTTGCCTATGTGCGCGGGCAAAAAAGCGTTATAATGCGCGTATGCCCTCAAGAACTTTCTCATGTACAAAAAGAAATAACCAGCATGGGCAGTGAACTCTTTGGCGTGGACACCATACGCATTATGCCGGATAAAATGCTTGGCCCCGGTGCTTGTGTTTTAGAAAGCGATTTAGGTATTATAGACGCCTCACTTTCTGTGCAAATGGCCGCTTTACGCCGTGTATTTGAAGGACATTTAAAAAAGGCCTAAGCTATGCGTCTTTCTTATATAAGTGATACATTACAAGAAGCTCTTAAAACTTCGGTTTCCGTGGAGGTTCGCGGACAAGTTAAAGAAGTTGTGGGCACCATTATCAGGGCCATTGTGCCCGGAGTTCGCATTGGCGAAATATGTCTTTTGCGTAATCCTTGGGACGATTTACAGCTCTATGCCGAAGTGGTGGGTTTTTCCAACGAAGCCGCCATACTCACCCCCCTTGGCGAAATGCAGGGTATTTCCACAGCCACTGAAGTTATTCCTTCAGGCAACACCCATTCTGTGGCTGTGGGGCCAGGTCTTATGGGCAGAGTATTGGACGGCCTTGGCAATCCCATGGACGGCGGTCCGGAAATTAAGGCTGTGAGCCAATATCCCGTATATGCCGATCCACCTTCACCCATGAAGCGCAAAATTATTTCTGAGCCCTTAAACTTGGGCATACGCGCTTTGGACGGTTTATTAACCTGTGGCAAAGGCCAGCGCATGGGCATATTTGCCGCTGCCGGTGGGGGCAAGAGTACTTTGCTTTCTTCCTTGGTGCGTGGGGCAGAAGTGGATGTGACCGTGCTTGCCCTTGTGGGCGAACGCGGAAGAGAAGTTCTTGAATTTATTGAGCATGACCTTGGAGAAGAAGGCCTTGCCAAATCTGTGCTTGTGGTATCCACATCTGATAGGTCTTCCATGGAAAGGCTTAAAGCTGCCTATGTGGCCACAGCCATAGCCGAATATTTTCGTGACGAAGGCAAAAGCGTGCTCTTGCTCATGGATTCTGTCACCCGCTTTGCCAGAGCTTTGCGCGAAATTGGACTGGCTGCAGGCGAACCGCCCACCAGACGCGGCTTTCCCCCTTCTGTATTTTCTTCTCTGCCAAGGCTTATGGAACGCGCCGGAAACTCAGAAAAAGGTTCCATCACAGCCCTATACACCGTACTTGTGGAAGGTGATGACATGACCGAACCCATTGCCGACGAAACTCGGTCTATTTTGGACGGGCATATCATACTTTCAAGGGCCTTAGCTTCTGCCAACCATTATCCGGCCATAGATATTTTGGCTTCCATAAGCAGAGTTATGGGCGCTGTAACCAGCAAAGAACATAGAGCATTGGCTCAAGAATTTCGTGCCATGTATGCAAAATATGAAGAAATATCCTTGCTCATACAAATTGGTGAATATAAAAAAGGCAGTGATGCAGAAGCTGATAAAGCCATTGCGCACATACAAGCCATGCGTGAATTTTTACGTCAAGGCCAGCATGATAAATGTTATTTTGAAGAGTGTTTGCAAATGCTTAAGGACAGCGTAGCGTGATAAAATACCCTTTGCATGCTTTTTTACGGGTCTGCAAAATGCGCGAAGAACAAAGGCAAAGAGAGCTTGTGAAAGCGCGTCAGGCCACGCTTGAAGCCAAAGAAGCTTTAGAAAAAGCCATAGAAGAGCATAGAATTTTTAAGGAAAATCGTCCGCTAAAAGAAAAAACCCTTTTTGCAGAAATTAAGGGAGAAATAGTTTCGCAAGAACGCTTAGACGCTTTTCATTTAGAGGTGAAAAAACTGCTCCATACAGAGCTTGCCCTTGCGGCAGCTGTGGACAGCGCCAAGGCTCATGTGCGCAAAATGCAAGAACAAGAGCAAGTAGCCTTAAAACAATGGCAAGAAGCCACAAAAGAACACACAAAAATTACAGAACACCAAAATATTTGGAAAAAAAATCAAAAAATTGTACAAGAAAGAGCTGAAGAAGCAGAAATGGAGAAAGCATGAGCCATATAGGATCTACCCCAAAAAGTTTTGAAATTAATTCTGTTAGGTCGGATTCATCTTCAAGAGCAGTGAACAAAGAAGATTCAGAAAGTTTTGAAAAATCAGTCAAAAATGAAAACAGCGATACACAAGAATCTGAAGACACACGCAAAAACGATACTCCCAGCAAAAAAAGCCCGGGTGACAGCATACTTGGTGGCTTAATGGGGCAACAAGGTCAGAGCCTAAACCAAGCCGAAGCCATAGCACAAACGAAGGACATGACCATGTGCAATGAAGCCATGTTAAATAAACTTGTGGACAGTATCATGGTGGGCACGGGCGATAATAAGCAAGAAGTGCACATTAAAGTGAGCAATAGCGTGCTGCCCGACACCAATATCATGCTGCGCATGGAAGATGGAAAACTTTTTGTTCAATTACAAACCGGCAATGCCGACAGTGCTCTTACCCTGCACCAAAATTCAGACGCATTGCAAGAACGCCTTAGGGTCAGTTGTAAAGATACAGAAGTAAATGTAAAAATAATTGAACAAACACCCCAAAAAGAAAGAGAAAACCAAGAGAATTCTCAATCGCGCGGGCATTTTTTGTGGGAAAATGAAGCCTAAGCCAGCGCCTCTTCCAGAGTGGGAAATTCTTTGAAATAGGAAGTAAAGCCTGAAAGATCAAAAACTTCCTTAACGGCGGGCACAAGCCCCACAAACAAAAGTTGCCCCTTAATTTTGCGCATGGTCTTGGCCACGCCAAGCACAGAACGAAGCCCCGCAGAGCTTATATAGTCCACACCCTCCATGCGAAAAACGCACTTTTCTGGAGTGGACGTGGCAAAGGCTTCCTGCATGGCCACATCCATTTGGGGTGCGGACAAAGCATCAAGGGAACCAACCATGGTTATGACGAGCGCATTATTTGCGTGTGAAATAGAAATATCCATATAAACCCCACAGATAGGTTTGACAATGGAAAATGATACTGCAAAAACTCAACTTATGCAAGCTGCACAAGCGCAAAAGCTTCATCTCCCAATGATAACAGAATCTTGGATGCACTTGCACAATACTGTCCTTGCCCACAAGCTCGCTTTTACCCTGCCCCTAGACAGTGGCCTTTGGCAATGTAGCACACGCCATGTCTGCCTATTGCCCAAAAAATGGCAATGTCTTTTGTATATAAACATTGGTGGGTACATGTGTGATTGCTACCTAGAAAATCTGGCACCCTTGGCTAAAGCGCCATTAAATGCCAGTGATTTCCCCTTTATGCCCAAAGAATTATTGCATATTATTCTTCAAAGTCTTTTGCAAAATCTATTGCAAAATCTTTCAGAAATTTTAGGCTACACATGTGAACTCCATGATTTCACCCTCTTTGATATAGAGCAAGAACAATATGATGCAAGCACAAAAGGGCTTTTGTTTACCCTTGCACATACAGAAGATGCGTCAAGCACAACTTGTGCATATATAACAAATATGTCTACGCAATTACATACAATCTTTTTAGATTTTGCAAAACAGTATATAGATTTTGAGCAAGACTTTGCCCTGCCGGCACATATGGCACAAGCCCGCATAAACTTGCACATTGTCTGGCAGACAAAACAGCTAAATGTACAAGATATACAAGACCTTGCGGTGGGCGATTGTTTGCTTTTACCCCCACAAAATGAACATATGGCCGTTAATCTTTGCGTGCCACAAACAAATTTTATGGCCAAGGCGCAATTAGATATTCAGAAAAAAGAAATTATATTGGAGAATTATATGCAAAACACCCTGTATGAAAATGAAGAAATACCACAAGAAACAAGCGAAGAAAACCTTTATGCCAATCCTGTGCAGTGCCCCATACCTGTGCAATGTCATTTGGGTTCTGTTTCCCTAAGCATTGATGACCTATCAAAACTGAGCCCGGGCATGGTTTTAGGCCCCATGGAAGGCCTTGATGCACCTGTGCAAATTTGTGTTGGCAATGCCTGTATTGGGCGTGGTAGCCTTGTGGATATTGAAGGCAGAATTGGCGTGCAAGTGGCAGAAATTTTTAAAAAATAACAAAAAGGACTTCTTATGATCCAAAGCATGGATCCCATTATGATTGTGCTGGGGCTTTTGCTGCTTTCGCTGGCCCCTTTCCTTATCATGGTTTGTACTTCCTATTTAAAAATTGTGGTTGTGCTTTCCTTGGTGCGCAATGCTCTTGGCGTGCAGCAAGTGCCGCCCACCACTGTGCTTAATGGCATAGCCATTATTTTTACGCTCTTTGTTATGACGCCTGTAACCATTGAAACATATAAGTTGCTTGAAGAAAAAAACATTAGCAAAGATATGGGTATTGTTGAATTAATACACGTTGCAGATGATGTAAAAAGCCCTTTTCAAAACTTTCTCATCAAACATGCCAACCCCAAAACCACCCAATTCTTTTTAGAAACAGCCAAGCGCATTTGGCCCAAAGAGGCGGCAGCTTCGCTTAAATCCACAGATTTTTCTATTCTTATACCAAGTTTTGCCGTTTCAGAGCTCACCCGTGCTTTCCAAATGGGATTTTTGCTCTACCTTCCCTTTGTGACCATTGATATAATTTTTTCTAATATTTTATTGGCCATGGGTATGATGATGGTCTCTCCCACCACCATTTCCTTACCCTTTAAATTATTGGTTTTTGTGCTGGTAGACGGATGGGCTCTTGTCATTCAAGGGCTTGTGCTCAGCTATAAATAAATCTTAGGAGATGCTATGAGCACCATAACTCAACCGGGCATACTTGATCTCACCGTACAGGCATTATTGCTCATGCTTAAAGTTTCCATGCCCCCCATTCTGGTGGCGGCGGTGGTGGGTTTATTGGTCAGTTTTTTTCAAGCGGTTACTCAATTACAAGAGCAAACCCTTGCTTTCAGCATTAAACTTGCTTGCGTTATGCTTGTCATATTGCTTACGGCAGCTTGGCTTGGTGGCGAATTGTTGTATTTTACAAGACACCTATACACCATTTTTTGGCATTCTAGCATCTAGACTTTATGGACGCAATATTAGAACATATTTGGCTTGTACCCTTTTTACTGGCTCGAGCGCTTGTCTTTATTCGCGTCCTCCCATTTATGGGCAGCAATGTTATCCCCCCCATGGTGGTTACGGCTTTCACCTTTACTCTAGCGCCCTTGCTTTTTCCCATTTTTGTGGCAGAAATGCCCGAAAAACCCATAGGAATATTACTGAGTGCCGCCCTGCTTGTTAAAGAAATGTTATTGGGTTTCATATTTGCTTTTTTGGCAGGACTTATATTTTGGGCAGTTATGAGTATGGGCTTTATTATGGATAATCAACGCGGCAGCAGTCAAGGCGATGTGCATGACCCTTTATCCCAAGAGCAAACATCTTCTTTTGGTTCTTTTTTCTTCCAATGGACAACGCTTATGTTTTGCAGCAGCGGCGCCTTTACTCTCTTTCTAGGCGGTTTTATTGAAAGCTATGCGTGGTGGCCGGTTTTTTCCATAGCCCCCCCCACCTCCTTAGGCGCCCTATCCGCATTTATACTTGAACAACTTTCACTTTTCTTTATGATATTTTTAGTGCTCAGTGCACCCATTATAGCCATTTTCTTTTTAACAGATTTTTCTTTAGGGCTTGTAAATCGCTTTGCCCAACAGCTAAATGTATACATATTGAGCATGCCCATAAAAAGCGCCATTATGCTTATTATGTTAGTGCTTTATGTGGGTATATTGCAACATGTTTTATTAGAGGATCTTTTACAGCTTCCCCATATTTTCCAAATCATTCACGAGGTATGGTATGGCAAATAACAGTGGTGAAAAAACAGAACAACCCACCTCAAAGCGTTTGCGTGACGCGCGCAAAAAAGGGCAAGTGGCTAAAAGTCAAGAGGTTTCTTCTGCAGCAAGCATTGTGGCCTCCTTTGTGCTGATGGTGGCTTTATGGGACGATTTTACTGCCCGTGTGCATGATCTTTTTGTCAAATGCATTGCGGCAACCAACGAGTCTTTCGAACGAGCTGTGTGGATTGTAGCTGAACTTTGTTTTGAAATTGCTCTTTTTATCTGTGTTCCGCTGCTTTTTGGTATTATTGTCCTAAGTTTAGCTTCACAATTTGCACAATTTGGCGTACTTATATCCTTTGAGGGGGCAAAGCCTTCCCTAGATAAATTAAACCCACAACAATGGGTAAAGAAAGTTTTTTCTAAAAAAGGCCTTTTGGAACTTTGTAAAACAATTATAAAAGTCATACTTTTAGGTTCTGTGTTGTATATTGTGGTCAAAAACAATGTGGACGCATTACTCAAAGCGGGTTTACGCAATATTGGTTATTTTTTACAAGTATTTGGCGAAACTATTTTTGATGTACTCATAACCGCAGCCAGTATATTCATGGTTGTGGCTGCCGTAGATTATTTTTTTCAAAAGCGTTTTCATATCAAGGAACTTATGATGAGTAAGGACGAAGTAAAAAGAGAATATAAAGAAATGGAAGGCGACCCACACATAAAATCGCAACGTAAACAGCTTCATAAGGAAATTATCAACAACAATAACATGAATGCAGCCGCACAAGCCACCGTGCTTGTAACCAATCCAACCCACATAGCTGTGGCTTTGCACTATGCAGAGGGCGAAACACCCTTGCCCATGATCACAGGCATGGGGCAAGGAACCGTAGCTTTAAAAATGATGGAAATTGCTGAAAAAAATAATGTTCCTATCATGCGCAATGTGCCCTTAGCCAGATCATTACACAACGAAGGGCGCAGCAATGACTATATCCCGCGTGAACTTATGCAGCCTGTGGCAGAAGTTATACGCTGGGTGAAAAACCTTTCATCGGAGCGTCATATATGAGTACAGTAATACAAAATTCACAAGCACCGGCCACACACAGTGCTCCCGTGAGCCCACAAACACACCATAGCCAAAGCGCCACATGGAAAGGCTTTCATGTGCAAAGCATGCCTAAGGGGGCTGTGAATGTTTCTGATATGTCTGAAGAAGCTTCGTTAAGCATGGCACGCTTTGGCGCAGATAAAAGCATTAAGAAAAAACAAGAAGAAGACAAAAAAGTAAAAAAATCCGATTCTTCTTCGGAACTTATGCCAGGGATGTCTCAATATGAGGCCGAAATTTTTGTCCGCGCTTTGTCACAACAGCAAAATAAAAATGCCGCTGCCAGCCTTGAATTGGTAAAAAAATTCTTCCGCGATCCTTCCTTGCAAGATGCGGCCTTGCGCTTTGCCACAGCGCATATTCCGGAAAACGATGCCCAACATGCCGAACTGCAAAAAGCCCTTGAAGCTTTGCACAAAGAATCTGGCTCTCAAATACGCGCAGGCTATAATATTGCCCCCATTGAACACAAAGATTTATCGCCGCAGCAGGCCAGAGATTGTTATAGATTTCATATCCTTAATTATAGCAGCTATGAAAACACCTTTAAAAATTTGCTGGAAGAATATGATGCGGACAAATTACCCAACACAGTGGATTTTTTGCGCAAAGCCCTTGGGGCAGATATACAATCCCTAGAGCCTTCTTGTGCCGCCGCAGAACTGCACGAAGTGGCCGAAGGTTTATATGTAGTGCAGAATTTGGCCAACCTTTATACCCAAGCCGACAAACTTTGTACATCATCGGCCGAGCGCTTTTCAAGCAAAGAACCGCAAGCCAAAGAGGTCATGCAGGGTATTTTACACGTTAAAGATAACTATAGCTTAACCGAGCCCAGCTTGCGCCAAGCCATGCCCTTTTTAAACAGCAAAAATCCCACAAGAGACGCTGTTTTTGTGCGCGGCCTGCGTGAAATTACCCGCAATTTGCCCACAAAGCTTTATGCATCGGAAGAGCAAAGACAAAAGGTTCTTTCTACCTTGCAACAAAATTTAGACAAAGCCATAGACCGCGAAGAAGCGTTGGAGGAATAATATGAGCCAAACCATATTTAAAATGCTGGGTGAAATTTTTGGAATACAAAATTATATTCCAACAACCCCAAATAAAGCTCATTTTAGCTTAGAAAGAGATGGGCATACATATATTTTAGACGCAGAACTGCAACAAGACCAATTTTTGCTTTGCCTTTCTCGCACTTTGTTGGCCCATGAAGAAAAAGACGAAAACATCTTGCGCGCTGCGGCCAAAATTGCCCAAGAAAACTCACCCATAAATGCTTATCATATCCATAATATTATAAGTTTTGTGCAGTCCATTGGCGCCAACGCAAGTATGGATGTTTTAGAAAAAAGCCTAGAAAATTGCATACGCTGCCAAGACGCATTGAGAGAAATATAAATGCCAATAGATAATAATATATTTTTTAATTTAAACCAAGGTATTGAAGGTCTTGCCCAAAGCCCTTCTCAAGGCAAAGGCTTAGAAGCTTTACCACAATCGCAACAAGTTTTGCCAAGCTCGTCTTTATTTACGGGCAATCAAGTGCAAGATGTTTCGTGGATGCAGGCAGCTTCGCAATGGGAAAAGGCCATACAAAGTTTTGTTATGCCAAACATTTCCTCTTCGGTGCTTTTGCCATCGGAACTAAAATGGCGTCTGCATAAGCTCAAAAACAAAGTGGATACCATGGCGCGTAAAGAAAAATCTGATACATTGCGCGCTTTGTCAGACGCTTTACAAGACGATGCTAATTTGCATGAGATTTTGCACCTGTACCGTGCAGCTCTCATGCGCGCTTAGCAGGCTTTTTAAAAGCACCATCTGCTGCGTCAAATGACTTTTTTTTCGTGGTATGGGCCATAAGAGCCCTATCCTGCCTCAAAAAAAGCCATTTTCCTTGCATCTGGTACTTTTAAAACGCCTGCTAGGAAAAATGTAAAAATACATGCGCTTCGTGCGCAGGTAACAATTATAAAAACGGCAAATGATAGTCATTTAAGAAAAAACATAGGTTTATTATGCAAGACACCACCCTTTCCAAAGACGGACAAAGCCTGCTCACACTGGCTTTTATCATGTGGCAAAATGGCAAGTATACGCGCGCATTGGCCATTTTAGAAGGCTTACGCCATCTTGAACCCGAAAGCGAAGCCTATTTGCCCTTATTATGTGCCGTATATTTGGATAATGGCTTGTATGAAGAAACAGTACACATTGGCCAAATGCTCTTGAAAAAAACCACAGGTGAAGCCCATATGTGCGCGGCCAAATTGTGCGCTCAAGCCCTTTGGAAGAATCAAAAACACGCAGAAGCTCAAGCACTTATGCAACAAGCCATGGAGAAAAGCTATGCTTCCTCAAACTCGTAAAAATATTACAGATATGGGCATGGCGGCCCTTGTTATTGTTGTTATTGGCGTTATGATTTTGCCCATTCCGCCCTTGGGTTTAGATATATTCATCGCCATAAATCTTATTATTTCGGCCTTGCTCATGTGTATGGCTTTGTATATTCCAAATGCGCTTTCTTTTTCTGTGTTTCCAACCCTTTTGCTTTTCACCACCATCTTTCGACTGGCCTTAAATATAGCTACATCGCGCATGATATTGCTACACGCCGATGCAGGTGAAATTATTTATACATTTGGCGAGCTTGTGGTAGGAGGCAATTTTGTGGTGGGGGCTGTTATCTTTCTCATACTCACTGTGGTGCAATTTATTGTTATCGCCAAGGGTTCAGAACGTGTAGCCGAAGTGGCAGCACGCTTTAGCCTTGACGCCATGCCGGGTAAGCAAATGAGCATCGATGCCGACATGCGCGCCGGTGCCATAGACATGGAAGAAGCGCGCAAAAGGCGTACATCCGTCACCACTGAAAGCCTTTTATACGGCGCCATGGACGGTGCCATGAAATTTGTTAAAGGCGACGCCATTGCCGGCATGGTTATCACCGTGGTAAACATTGTGGGCGGTATCAGCATAGGCGTATTCCAAAATGATATGCCTGCCAGCGAAGCCGTAAACACATATTCCATACTCACCATTGGTGATGGCCTAGTTTCGCAAATACCTGCCCTGCTCATCTCCATTACAGCCGGCATTGTGGTCACTCGTGTTTCTGGTGATAACGAAGGCGGTGGCCCATTGGGCGGCGAATTGACAGGGCAATTTACAGCGCAACCCAAGGCTATTTTTGCTGCCGGTGGTATTGCCATTGTCATGGCTCTGGTGCCGGGTTTTCCCAAAATTCCTTTTTTGCTCTTTGGCGCCATTTTACTTTTTATTGGCTACACACTTAATCGCAATGAAGCAAAAGCCCCAAGCACTGTGGACGAGCAATTGGCAGCGGCTCTTGCTCCCAATGCCGATGCTTCGCAAAAACTCCCCTCCCCCACTGAGAACGAAGGCTTTTCCATAACTGTGCCTCTTATGATAGACTTGGCCGAAAATTTCCGTTCATTCTTAAAGCCTAAGGAACTCAACAAGGCTGTGGCACAGGTGCGACGAGCCTTGTACCACGAAATGGGCGTTCCCTTCCCGGGGGCGCAATTACGATTTAATGCGCAATTACCCGACAACAGTTATAGCATTTTATTGCATGAAATTCCTTCCAGCCGTGGCCTTGTCCTACCTTCCAAGGTTCTTGTGCGTGAACAAGCAGACAATTTGTCCATGATGGGTTTTTCCTATATAAGCAGCGAAAACTTCCTCCCAGGGCTTCCTTGCTTGTGGGTAGACGAAGCTCAATTACCCTTACTGCATAAAGCCAATATGCAATGCTTGCAATCTTCTGAAGTTTTGGCACACCATTTAAGTTATGTGCTCAAGCGCAATGCCAGTGACTTTTTGGGCATACAAGAAACACGCTATTTATTATCACAGATGGAAATGCGCTTTGCGGAGCTTGTGCGCGAAGTACAAAGGGTGCTTCCCGTGCAACGCATAGCCGAAGTTTTGCAAAGACTGGTACAAGAGCAGATCAGTGTCCGCAATTTACGCCATATATTTGAAGCTCTTGTAGATTGGGGTCAAAAAGAAAAAGACATGGTTTTATTGGTTGAATATGTGCGCACCAGCTTGAAAAGGCAAATAAGCTACCAATATGGCACATCTTTAAACATGCTGCCGGCCTACCTCTTAGACGCATCTTTAGAAGACGAAATCAGAGCCGCCATAAGGCAAACATCTTCAGGCGCTTACCTTTCTCTTGACCCAAATGTGTCCGCCCGCTTTTTGCAAAAACTCAAAGAAGAAATAGGCACATTCCCTCAAGTGCCACCCATTCCCGTGCTTTTAACCAGCATGGATATCAGACGTTATGTACGCAAGCTCATAGAAGCTGAATACGAAGACTTGCCCGTTATTTCATACCAAGAACTCACACCAGAAATAACAGTACAACCCTTGGGCAGGGTTTCTCTATAAAAGATATGGGGTATGCAATTAGCAAGTACTGGAAAACATCCTAAATTTAATATATTATGGACTTTTGCGGAAAATATATGGACATACGCTTTTCATGTTCTGCTACGTGGAATAATCATGCAGCCAATCTTGTAATTCGCTGAAAAATCTCGACACATGAAAACCGTCCACCACAGCATGATTTGCATGTATGGCCACAGGAAGTAATACTTTATTATTGTCCATGGCATATTTTCCTATACTAAACATGGGCGTATAATACTCATATTGATGCTTGCAACTCAAAGTTACAGAATCAAAAGGCAACCAAGGCGCATTGGAAATGTGAAAAATATTGTCCACAGAAAGAGCTTTCGGTTCAAAAGGTTTATGAGCATATTTTTGCATATCATCATTATAATTACCTAAAAACACAGAAAAATCTTCATTGAACTCTGTATGAAGCAGAGTGATAATCTCTTCCTTTTCATGGAACACTGTGTGACATGGGTGCAGCACATCATAATAGCCAAGTTCTTTTTTTTCGTTCACACCAACTTTAAACTCTTTGTGCCTGTTGAGTATTTGTGAAAAAGCATACAAAATACTGGGTGTAAACTTTTGCCCGCGTGCTTTCAAACCTTTAAAAAAGTGTGTAATATCAAAGTGATGACTTACACTGAAACAAATTGGATTATTTACAGTCAATTCGTGAAATACGTTTCTTCTGCTCCAAGTTTCCATATTAATTTTTGTGAACATTACAATACCTTTTTAAAAATTACATACCGCATCATGGCAAAATAAAAAATACATCGGTAAAAATCATGCTCCAAGAACTGATAATCGGTTAATCGCTTGTTGTAAAAGTCATTAAATATTGAAGGTAGTTGTTTTAAATTTTTTGTCTGTCCTGTACGTCCTTTGGCTACCATGTAACTGGAAATAAAGAACACCGCCAACTCATTACAACTTATTCCACATCAAAAACATCTATTACCGATTCAAAAGTAACTCTGGTAGACAATGCATGTAATGCAATATTATGCACCATTTCGTCCACCGTTGTTGTGCACTCAGGTATAATACTTACAGTATACTTTTCTGCTTGCTTTGAAATGGCCGTATGGGTCACACAATTTTGTGTCATCATGCCGCACACCACAATTTTATCCACTTTAAGCTTAACAAGCTCTTCATCAAGCTCGGTTTGATGAAAGGCATCAGCAAAGTGTTTTGTAATAACCGTAGCTTGGGGTACAAGCGCCAATAAATCTTTATGGATTTTTGCTCCCTCTGTATCCTCATTAAAGAAAGGCGCAAGACCACCGGCCTCCTTGGGGACAATATGCTCAATAAGTATGATAGGTATATTATTTTCTTGCGCTTTTTTAATGGCAAGATTGATATTTTTTAATACCTTCTCTGCATTCCAAAGCGGATATTTTCCACCTTCAAAATAATCGTTTTGTAAATCTATGATAAGCAAAGCTTCCTTCATGTTTATATCCTTTATTTGAATTTTCTATAATATACTAAAAATCAAAGATTATCTCTTGATAAACCTTGATGCTACTTCTTGGGCATGTATTTCTGTGGAGTCAAAAAAGGGCAACGACGTATATGTAATCAATACGCCAACTTCTGTACACTCCGAAATGACACCTTTTGCGCCTTGTTCTTTGAGTTTATGCATAATAATATACTGTTACTTAGATGCGAGATTTATAACACCTAAACACAACTCCTTATAAATTAGATTATTTACAATTTCAATATCTTTATAGCTTAGAATGAGCACCTCGATGTTAGCATCAATGAATTTTGCTTATAACATTACTGTACCATGGTATATTTTGTACCAAGTAAAGCATTTTTTTAATGCCTCGCATTTTAATGACCTTAGCAGTAGTTTCAGCAAAATGTAACCGACTAACAGATGAACTTGTCAAGAAATTGTATATGTTCTACAATAATCAAGTCATGCACGATTTTTTATATCTTTTGGCTCTCAGTATGAGGTTATTTTTTATGTAAAACAATATTTGAAAATAATTGTGCAGAACTTTCACAATGAGGTGAATTGATGCAACAAATTCCCATGGATTTAGAGCGCGTGGCCAATGCTCTTAAAGAACTAGGGCACCCCACAAGACTTAAAGTTTTTAGAAACTTAATAAAGGCTGGTGAAAAAGGTATGCCTGTGGGATCTTTGCAAAAGGCTTTAGATGTACCCTCTTCCACCTTAAGCCATCACATTGCTGCCCTTGTTTCTGTGGGCTTGGTAAAACAAGAAAGGCAAGGCAGGGTGTTGTACTGTACAGCACAATACCAACATTTGCAGGATATTATTGGTTTTCTAGTGGCAGAATGTTGCGCCGACAATGCTTCTGGTGCTGGCAGTGACATAATATTTGCCAAAATTACCTAGCAGTCTAAAGCACAAACTAGCTGTGGCAATAGAGAATACCTTACCATTTTACACAAAAAGAGATTTTTCATGAACAAACAATTTCAGCACCTTATACAAAGCATACTGCCCACAGAACCACATTTTGCCACAAAAGCCAGAGAGCATTTAGACAATTTGACCAAACCCCAAGGAAGCCTTGGCCAAT
Source organism: uncultured Desulfovibrionaceae bacterium (assembly GCA_964369535.1). GTDB lineage: Bacteria > Desulfobacterota > Desulfovibrionia > Desulfovibrionales > Desulfovibrionaceae > CAYJAD01. The sequence continues at coordinate 6,034 of CAYJHG010000001.1, read as the reverse complement.
TGGAAAATGTGGCCACAAAGATTTTTTGTGTGCAAAAAGGTTCCATAAATTTACAAGTGGATCCCATGTGCATGTTTACCGTTGCCGGTGACCATGGTATAGTTGCTGAAAATATTTCTCCCTACCCTCAAGCCGTTACCCGACAAATGGTGGAAAATTTCTTGCAAGGGGGTGCAGCCATCAATGTGCTTTGCCGTGAAATGCGTATGGCATTAAGCGTTGTGGACGCAGGTTGTGTGGGAGGAGCCTTTGCCCCACACGAATATTTGTTGGACAGAAGGCTTGGTGAAGGCACAGCAAATTTTGCCAAAACACCCGCCATGGATAGAAATACTTGCCTGCGTGCCCTGTGCCAAGGCGCAGAGTTAGCCCTTGACGCCGCAAAAAAAGGCTATAAAGTCATGGGCATTGGCGAAATGGGCATTGGCAACACAACACCTGCCACAGCACTATTTTGCGCCTATCTTGGCCTTGAACCAGAAAATGTGGCAGGCCCCGGAGCCGGCATGCACGCTCAAGGAGTTGCACACAAAGCAACAGTAGTACGCAAAGCTTTGCAATTACATAAAAAAGCTCTACAAGAAGGCGATGCTGTGGACACTTTAGCCTTGGTGGGCGGATTTGAAATTGCCACCATGGCAGGCATGGTGCTTGGTGCGGCTAAAGCTGGAATGCTTGTGTTGGTGGACGGATTTATTTCCACATCAGCCTATACGGCAGCCAAGAATATTTGCCAAAATGTGTCAGATTATTGTATTTTAAGCCATGCCTCAGCCGAACCCGGCTATGCGGCAGTTGTGGAGGCATTGCAAGACGGCTCGCCGCTTTTACATATGGGCTTGCGCCTTGGTGAAGGCACAGGAGCAGCCTTGGCAGCGCCCATGGTCAGAGCTGCTGCTGCCATTTTCAATGATATGGCGACCTTTGCCAGTGCCGGTGTGAGCGATAAAGAAATATAACACACATATATATTATGAAAAATACTCCTCCTTTACCTGAACATATTGTGCTTGAAGCTAAATCTCTTTCACGTTTTTTTACCATAGGACGCGGCTTATTTGCCGAAAAAGGGCTTGTGCGAGCTGTGGACCAAGTGGATATTGCCATCAGTAAGGGGGAAACCTTGGGTATTGTGGGCGAATCCGGTTGCGGAAAATCTACCCTTGGGCGTATCTTGGTGGGATTATTGCCTCCAAATTCAGGAGAAGTACTTTTAGATGGGCAAAGCCTCTATAATATAGACGGCGAAGCTAAACTAGACGGTTCTTTGCAAATGGTCTTTCAAGACCCGTTTTCTTCATTAAACCCTCGACTCACCATAGGAGCCTCCATTGCCGAGCCTTTAAAGGTACAAGGGATTGATGCTAAAAGGTGCAAAGAACGTGTGGCAGATTTATTGAAACTTGTAGGGCTTAGAGAAGATCAGGCCACGCGATATCCTCACGAATTTTCCGGCGGTCAAAGACAACGTATAGCCGTTGCCAGAGCGCTCATAACCAATCCAAAAGTGCTTGTGTGTGATGAGCCTGTTTCAGCGCTTGACGCTTCAGTGCAGGCTCAAGTACTTAATCTTTTGCAAGATATTCAAGAGCACTTTAAGCCGGCTTGTCTTTTTATTTCGCATGACTTGGCTGTGGTGGGTTTTATGTGTCAGCGTATTGTAGTTATGTATTTGGGGCGTATTGTAGAAGAAGCTTTGCGAGATACGCTTTTTACCCACGCTTTGCACCCCTACACCCAAGCTCTACTCGCCTCTATTCCTTCACACGACCCGAAGCAAAATATTGATGTTCCCCCACTTAAGGGCGAATTACCAAGCCCACTTTTGCCGCCTTCAGGCTGCCATTTTCATCCTCGCTGCCCCAAAGCAATGGACATATGCCGAGAGAGTATCCCCACTTGGAAGGACGTGGGCCTTGGGCATAGAGTACGTTGCCATCTTGCAAACAGTTGAAAAAATACCACTAAAAAATAAATAAACTTACCAGAAAGAAAGCATTATATGCGTTTTTCTGGCAAGTTTTCTAAAAGCTATGTGATTTCTTCGTTTTTTTATTTATTGTTAAGCATCATGCTTTTCAGTGCTGACTCATTATTCTTGTACAGTGGGTACAGCAAAACCGGCTTGAATACAAAGGCTGTCTTGCCTTGCCCCAGAAAAATCTGCTTCCACCATTTCTTGTACCAGTTCGGTAAAAGAAATTTGCGGAACCCAGCCAAGTTTTTCCTTAGCTTTGGCAGCATGCCCAAGCAGTGTTTCCACTTCTGTGGGGCGGAAATAACGCGGATCAATGCGCACTATCACAGCGCCTTTTTCTAAGTTCTTATTATTTTTTATGGTTTTTAAGGTGTCATCAATAAATGCGTCCTTGGTGGCAGAATTTTCACCTTGCATTTGTTTATCGAGTAAAGCTAAAAGCACATTTTTGTCGAAATGGGAAACCTTGCCCACTTCGTCAACACCCTCTCCTTGCCACTCAAGACTCAAGCCCAGCATTTTTGCTGCAATTTCAATAAATTCACGAACTGAATGCTGCTCACCGCTGGCAATAACATAATCTTCTGGTGTGTCTTGTTGCAGCATAAGCCACATCATACGCACATAATCTTTGGCATGTCCCCAGTCGCGTAAGGCATTAATATTACCCATATGAAGGCCATTTTCCATGCCTAAAATAATACGCGGCAAGGCGCGAGTAATTTTACGCGTCACAAATGTTTCGCCACGCATGGGCGATTCATGGTTAAACAATATACCATTACAAGCGTACATACCATAAGCTTCACGGTAATTTACGGTTATCCAATAGCCATAGAGTTTTGCCGCCGCATAGGGCGAACGAGGATAAAAGGGCGTTTTTTCCGTTTGCGGAACCTCTTGCACAAGGCCATAAAGCTCTGAGGTGGAAGCCTGATAAACGCGCGTTTTCTTTTCAAGTCCAAGCAAGCGCACGGCCTCAAGCACACGCAAAGTACCTACACCAACCACATCGGCCGTATATTCCGGCGAATCAAAAGACACCTGCACATGACTTTGCGCACCAAGATTATATATTTCATCGGGCTGAATTTTTTGCACAAGTCGCACAAGATTAGCACTGTCGGTTAAGTCTCCATAATGCAAATGCAAACGACGCTTTTGACTGTGAATATCTTGATAAATGTCATCTATACGTTGTGTATTAAAAAGCGAAGAACGCCGTTTAATGCCATGCACTTCATAGCCTTTTTCTAACAAAAAGCGAGCTAAATAGGCGCCATCTTGACCTGTAATGCCTGTTATAAGAGCTTTTTTCATGTATTATTTTCCATTTAAGATAGTATGTTGCTATAATTTCTTGGCAGCAGCCAATGCTTCGACCAAACGGCTTTGAATGTAGGCACACATTTGGGCATCTTTTCCTTCAAGATTAAGGCATAAGGCGTCTTCATTCATGAGCCCTTTAGGCACAAAATCACCTTTTTCTTCAGGATCGTTAATCATATCCGCATAAAAACATACAGAAAGCCAACGTTCAAGAGGGTCATCGTCAACCACATCAATAAGAACAAAAAGTGGTCGCGTCTCTTGACCTACCAATGCAGCTCGTAAAGAATAACTGATACCAGGCCTCGCCTTAAATTCAAAACTTATCTGAGGTTGTTCCTTTAACCAGTTATAAAAAATTACAAAAGACTCCTTACCTGCGCAAGGGTCTTCCTGCCAATCTGCAAGCCAAGCCTCAATTTCTGCATGAATCTTATGCATTAATGCTTCTGTGTTCATACGCCCCTCTCTGTTACTATTGCATATTCTGTAAATGTACTGCAAAAATTCAACATACTTTATATTTTGAGTATTTGTCAAGAGAACCTTAAGAGCAGATATAAAGACATCTTGAAATACAAAGGCTTAAATAAAACCCAAGCCGGACATGCAAAAAACAACATAAATGTATTTTTTTGTTATTCACCTGCAACAAACACAACGAACATGTCGTTTTTTTCTGCCATCAACCAAAAAATCTTATGGCTCTGTACAAAAAAACTCTTTATTTTTAGCAAGTTCCACAAAAAACATATTCATTGGCACAGTCTATGCTTTAAGCCAGCATTGGTTAAACTTTGCCCATATGTTTGAGCAAAAATATAGTCCAAATTTTGAATACTGTCTGAATTGGAGGAAAACAGTAATGAATGCAGCAGACACAGCCTTTATTATGATTTGTAGTGCCTTAGTAATGCTTATGACACCCGGCGTAGCCTTATTTTATGGCGGCCTTGTGCGTTCGCGCAATGTGCTTTCCACATGCATGCACAGCTTCGCGCTTATGGGTATTATCCCTTTACTTTGGTTTGTGATAGGTTATTCACTGGCCTTTGGCGGTGATGTTGGCGGTATTATAGGAGATTTCTCCTTTGTAATGCTTAAAGGTGTGGGGCTAGAAGCTGGCCCTGTGGACAATATTCCACACATGCTCTTTATGCTTTTCCAATGCATGTTTGCTGTGTTGACCATTGCACTCATCTCTGGCTCCTATGCTGAAAGAATGCGCTTTTCGGCCATGATGCTCTTTTCATGCCTCTGGCTCATCTTTGTATATTCCCCCATGGCTCACTGGGTTTGGGGCGGTGGCTGGATGGCCAAAATGGGCGCTGTTGACTTTGCAGGTGGCGCTGTAGTGCACATGGCTTCAGCTGCAGCCGGCCTTGCCACAGCCCACGAACTTGGGGCGCGCATGGGCATGGGCAGACAATCATTTGCACCACACAATCTACCTTTAACCTTGCTAGGTTGCGCCCTCATTTGGTTTGGTTGGTTTGGCTTTAATGCTGGCAGTGCTTTGGCAGCCAATGGCCTTGCTGTGCACGCTTTTGGCACCACAGAAATGGCCGCTGCGGCTGGTATTGTTGGCTGGCTTGTGTTTGAATGGTGGCACATTGGCAAACCCACAACTTTGGGAGCTGCTTCGGGAGCCTTGGCAGGTCTTGTGGCCATTACCCCAGGCGCTGGCTTTGTTGGAATGGAAGCTGCTGTATTTATAGGTCTTATAGGTGGTGCAGTATGCTATGGTGCCGTACTTTTAAAAGAACGCTTAGGCTATGACGATGCCCTTGATGTAGTTGGCATTCACGGTATTGGCGGCACATGGGGTGCCCTTGCCACAGGTATTTTTGCTCAAGCTTCTATCAATGGCATAGACGGATTAATTTACGGCAACCCTTATCAACTCTTTGTGCAAGCTGTTTCTGTGGTGGGCACTTGGGGCTTTGTGTATATTGCTAGCCGTATTATCCTTAAAGTTGTAGCCATAATAACTCCATTGCGTGTTGATCCCGACCCTGAAGTTATTGGGCTAGACGTAAGCGAACACAACGAAAAAGCTTACCAACTTTCTTAAAGCATATAAGGAATATATCATGAAAAAAATAGAACTTACCATAAGACCCAGTAAGCTTGAAGATGTGAAAGAAAGACTTGTTTCCATGGGTGTGCACGGCATGACTTTTTATGAAGCGCGTGGCTTTGGTCGCCAAAGAGGCCACACCGAAAACTACCGCGGCAAAGTATATCAAGTGGATTTTTTGCCCAAATACCGTGTGGAAGTGGTGGTACACGACGAAGCTTTGGAAAAAGTTATAACCGCCATCATGGAAGCAGCAAGAACAGGCAGCGTAGGAGACGGGAAAATTTTTGTGAGTGATATTACAGATGCTTGGCGCATCCGTACAGGAGAACACGGAAATGATGCCTTGTAATTTATAAAAAAAAATTGTACAAGAATTCCACTAAAAGGTAGAAAGCTCTATTGAGCTTTCTACCTATCTTTGTAAGGGAATTCTGCCATGAAACGCAAAAAAGACACTATCCATCAATTAACGCCTGAACATGAAAATATATCACTCATCCCCGGTAATAATGTCAACGAACTACGCCTGCTTTTTGAACTAAGTCAATTACTTGATACAGCAGCCCATATTGAAGACACCCTAGACGGTGCTTTAAAGCTTATGGCAAGACACCTAAACATGATGCGCGGCACCATCACACTTT